>NZ_BCQR01000009.1 GCF_001552175.1 Actinomadura kijaniata NBRC 14229 | reverse complement strand
TCCATCGGCGGCGCGGCCTCCGCGGCGGACGCCCCGCCGGACGCCGAACGCGCCGCCTTCCGCGCCTTCCGCCGCTCCCGCCGCCCCGGCTTCTTGCCGACCTTCGTCGGCGCGGCCTTCGCCTCCGGCGTCCCGCGTTCCGGGTCCTTCGCGCCTTCCCGGGAGGCGGGTGTCCCCGACCCCGCGGTGGGCTGGGGAGTCACCGTCTGCTGAGCTTCGCGTCCCGGGCTCTTCGCGATCCCCCCGGGCGCGGGTGTCTTCGGTCCTGCGGTGGGCTGGGGATCCGCTGCCTCCGGCGTCTGGCGTTCCGGGTTCCTTGCGGTCTCCTCAGACGCGGGTGTCTTCGGCCCTGCGGTGGGCTGGGGGCCCGCGGCCTCCGGTGTCTGGCGTTCGGGGTTCCTTGCGGTCTCCTCGGACGCGGGCGGTGTCTCCGGCCCCGCGGCGGGCTGAGGGCTCGCGGCCTCCGGCGTCTCGCGTTCTTCCCGGCGTTCCGGGTCCTTCGTGGCCTTCTCGGGCGCGGCGGCCTCGGCGGGTGGGGGGCTCGTCGCCTTCCGTGCCCTCCGGCGTTCCCGGCGTCCCGGTTTCTCCGGCGCGGACCTCGTCTCCGGCACGGCCTTCGCCTCCGGCGCGGGTTCCGACGCGGGCGCGGGCTCGGGAACGGTCCGCGGCGCGGCGGCCTCCCGCTCCTGACGATCCTTGCTACGGCGCGGCACGACCCGCATCGTCACCTCCCCGGCGGCATGATCTACAAGTGTTCCAGCAACGGGCGGTCCCACGCACCGTGCGACCGGCCGAAGCCGGACACCGTCCGGCTCCGAAGGGGAAGACGCGCGAGGGCCCGGTTCCGTTGATCGGAAACCGGGCCCCCGAGGGTCGAGCCGACAGGTCAGTCGATCCGCCAGGTGTCGCCGCTGCTCAGCAGCGCCGCCAGATCGCCCGCGCCCTGCTTGGCCACGGCGTCGTCCATCTGCGCCCGCATCTCCTCGTCGTAGGAGGGGCGGTCCACGTTACGGAAGACGCCGATCGGGGTGTGCGTGAACGCGGGCTGGTCCAGCCGCGACAGCGCGAACGCCTGCGACGGGTCCGGGTTGCCCGCGTCGTGCACCGCGATCTCCGACGGGTCCACGTCGGTGACGTTGACGACCTCGAACGCGCCGGTGTTGGTCCGGCGCAGCGCCTTCTCGCCGTTCGCGCCGAACACGATCGGCTGGCCGTCCTCCAGGCGGATGGTGACGTCGTCGCGGACCGCGGCGTCCTTCAGCGGGTCGAACGCCCCGTCGTTGAAGATGTTGCAGTTCTGGTAGATCTCCACCAGCGCGGTGCCCTCGTGCTGGGCGGCCGCGCGCAGCACCGACTGCAGGTGCTTGCGGTCGGAGTCGATGGTGCGCGCCACGAACGTGCCCTCCGCGCCGATCGCCAGCGAGATCGGGTTGAACGGCGCGTCCAGCGAGCCCATCGGCGTCGACTTGGTGATCTTGCCGACCTCGGAGGTGGGCGAGTACTGGCCCTTGGTCAGCCCGTAGATCCGGTTGTTGAACAGCAGGATCTTCAGGTTGACGTTGCGGCGCAGCGCGTGGATCAGGTGGTTGCCGCCGATCGACAGCGCGTCGCCGTCCCCGGTCACCACCCACACCGACAGGTCCGGCCGGGACGTGGCCAGGCCGGTCGCGATCGCGGGGGCGCGGCCGTGGATCGAGTGGAACCCGTAGGTGTTCATGTAGTACGGGAACCGCGACGAGCAGCCGATGCCGGACACGAACGTGATGTTCTCCCGGCGCAGCCCCAGCTCCGGCAGGAACGACTGCACGGCCGCGAGGATCGCGTAGTCACCGCAGCCGGGGCACCAGCGGACCTCCTGGTCGGTCTTGAAGTCCTTCAGCGTCTGCTTGGCGTCGGTCTTCGGCACCAGCGAGAGCGCCCGGTGGCCGTGGCCGTTCACGCCGTTCACGCCGTTCTCACTCACTGTCGATCACATCCTGGATGACGCCCGCCAGCTCCTCCGCCTTGAACGGCAGGCCGCGGACCCGGTTGTAGCCGATCACATCGACCAGGAACCGGCCGCGCAGCAGCAGCGCGAGCTGGCCCAGGTTGATCTCCGGCACCACGACCCTGTCGTAGGAGCGCAGCACCTGCTCGATGTTGGCCGGGAACGGGTTGAGGTGGCGCAGGTGGGCCTGCGCGACGCGCTGGCCGGACCGGCGCACGCGCCGCACCGCCGCCGAGATCGCGCCGTAGGTGCCGCCCCATCCCAGGACCAGCACCCTCGCCTCGCCGGACGGGTCGTCCACGGCGAGCGGCTCGATGTCCCTGGCGATGCCGTCGACCTTGGCCTGGCGGAGCCGGACCATCCGGTCGTGGTTGGCCGGGTCGTAGGAGATGTTGCCCGAGCCGTCGGCCTTCTCCAGACCGCCGATCCGGTGCTCCAGGCCGGGCGTGCCCGGGATCGCCCACGGCCGCGCCAGGGTCTCCGGGTCGCGCTGGAACGGCTGGAAGTCCTCCTGGTCGGCGGGTGCGAAGTCCGGCTCGATGCGCGGCAGCGCGGCCACGTCCGGGATCTTCCACGGCTCCGAGCCGTTGGCCAGGTAGCCGTCCGACAGCAGGATGACCGGGGTGCGGTACTTGACCGCGATCCGGCCCGCCTCCAGCGCCGCGTCGAAGCAGTCCGCCGGGGACCGCGGCGCGATCACCGGGACGGGGGCCTCGCCGTTGCGGCCGTGCATGGCCTGGAGCAGGTCGGCCTGCTCGGTCTTGGTGGGCATGCCGGTCGAGGGACCGGCGCGCTGCACGTCCACCACGACCAGCGGCAGCTCGGTCGCCACCGCCAGGCCGATGGTCTCGCTCTTGAGCGCCAGCCCCGGCCCGGAGGTGGTGGTCACGCCGAGCGAGCCGCCGAACGAGGCGCCGAGCGCCGCGCCGACCGCCGCGATCTCGTCCTCGGCCTGGAACGTCCGCACGCCGAACCGCTTGTGCCTGGACAGCTCGTGCAGGATGTCGGAGGCCGGGGTGATCGGGTAGGAGCCCAGGTAGATCGGCAGGCCGCTGAGCTGGCCGGCCGCGACCAGGCCGTAGGCCAGCGCGGTGTTGCCGGTGATGTTGCGGTACAGGCCCGGCTCGTGGTCGGCGGGCTTGATCTCGTACTGGACCGAGAACGCCTCGGTCGTCTCACCGAACGACCAGCCCGCCTGGAACGCGGCGATGTTGGCCTTCATGATCTCGGGCTTCTTCGCGAACTTCTTCTCCAGGAACGCGAGCGTGCCCTCGGTCGGCCGGTGGTACAGCCACGACAGCAGGCCCAGCGCGAACATGTTCTTCGCGCGCTCGGCGTCCTTCTTGGAGATGTCGAAGTCCTCAAGGGCCTTCACGGTCATCGAGGTGAGCGGCAGCGCGTGCACCCGATACTCGCTGAGCGACTCGTCCTCGACGGGGTTGGACGCGTACCCGACCTTGGCCAGGTTGCGCTTGGTGAACTCGTCGGTGTTGACGATCAGGTCGGCGCCGCGCGGCAGGTCGCCGAGGTTGGCCTTCAGCGCCGCCGGGTTCATGGCCACCAGGACGTTGGGCGCGTCACCGGGGGTCAGGATGTCGTGGTCGGCGAAGTGGAGCTGGAAGCTGGAGACGCCGGGGAGGGTCCCTGCCGGGGCGCGGATCTCGGCGGGGAAGTTCGGCAAGGTCGACAGGTCGTTGCCGAATGCCGCCGTCTCCTGGGTGAAGCGGTCACCGGTCAGCTGCATGCCGTCACCGGAGTCACCGGCGAAGCGGATGATGACGCGGTCGAGTTGCTGGACCTGTTTGGTCACAGAGGATGACCTCCTCGACGCGCAGCGTCCGTCCTGGGGGAGGCACCCAGGATCGTGGCGCTACTTAGGCTTACCTTCATTAGGTTACGTCCGGGAACGAATGCTCTTATCGGGGAACGGGAACTCCGAGGGTCCCCGGGGGTGAGAGGGCGAGGCGGGGCGGCGGCTCGCGGGCACCGCGTCCGGTGCGCGTCGCCGTGGCTGGTGTCGTGGCGCGGCGGTAAGGCGCCGCCGTGGCCGGTCGTTCCGCCCGTCATGTCGACGTCCCGCTTCCAGCGAGTCGTAACCCCGTACTTCCAGAGGTATCACCTCAAAAACGAGTTCATGCGTCTCGCCGGAATTCGGGCGGGTCCTATCGGGTGGTACGACCTGTGCGGCCCCCGCCGTTCATGCCGGTCCCGCGCCGTGATGGGCACGGCTCGTCACGGGGCACGGGATCACTGCGGGCACGGAGTCACCGCGGGCGCGGGGTCACTGCGGACACAGGCAGCTCGCGAGGCGGCACAGGTCGACGTGCAGCCGGCGCACGAGCCGCGGGTGGACGCGCGAGAAGCCGGAGCCTCCCGGGGGGACGGTGTTCACGCGACGAACGATAGCGAGGCCGAAACCCGTCGCGGCGCACCGCCCCCCGGCACTCACGGTCGCCCTGACGTGGGCACGGAAGTGGGTACTGACGCGCTCGGGGTGGGACGCGCGGTCCCGCCGTCCGCCGCGGCCCGTTCCCTGTCGACCGCCGTGACCAGCCTGGCGACCTCGCCGGGCGCGACCGCCTCGCCCAGCACGCGGGCGCTGGCCTGGTAGGCGTGCCTGCCGGGCTCGTCCATCGCCCGCTGCATCCAGGTGCGCCAGCCCTGGCCGACGACCGTGCAGCGCAGCGTCACCGACCGGCCCTCGGGCACCTCGCCCGACGTCCGGCAGCGACCCAGCGCCCGCCCGTCCGCCGTGATCGTCACCCACAGCCCCGCCCGCGCGCCGGACGGCACCCGGCCGGTGGGGGCGGTGAGGGTGGCGGGGACGCTGACGGTGCAGCCGTTGACGTTCTCGTTGCAGTTCACGAAGGTCGGCTTGCCGGGGGCGAAGCGCAGCGCCGGGTCCACGGCCCCGCCGAGCGCCCGCACCCTCGGGCGCGCCTCGGCCAGGAGAGGCCCGGCGTCGGTGAGTTCCGTCACGTCGAACCGGGGGTCGCCGGGTCCGGCGGTCTGCACCCGCAGCAGCCGGTGCGGCGCGGCCGTGGCGAACAGGTAGTCGGCGCGCGGGGTCTTCACGCGGTAGGCGGGGGTGCCGCCGACGTTCTCGGCGGCGGGCCCGGCCGGGGCCCTGGCCAGCAGCCTCGCGATGGCCTTGGGGCTCAGCAGGTCCCGCACGTCCACGCCGAACAGCGCGGCCGGGGCCTTGGTCCAGCGGCCCGCGTAGTCCCCGGCCCGGGTGGGCTCGCCGCCCTGGTCGCGCCAGAACGCCTGGTCGGCCTTCACGTACGTGGCCCCGCCCGCGGTGACCAGCAGCGCCGTCGCCGGACCGGCCGTGAGCGATCCGCTGGCGACGCCCTCCCGCGACACCCGCAGCCGCAGCCCCAGGGACCTGCCGTTGGCGGTGACGGTGCCGGAATAGGCCAGTCCGGGATCGGCCAGCAGCCGCTTGCCCGCCGCCACCGCCCATCCCGACGGCGCGACGGCCTTCGGCCTGCGCTTCTCCTCGCCGCCGGTCAGCACCACGGCCCCGGTGACCGCGCCGGCCAGCACGACCACGGCCCCGGCGGCGATAGCGATCTTGGGCAGCGGCCGCTTGCCGGGCGGCTTGCCCGGTCCGCCCGGCCCCGCCGTTCCCGGTCCCGGCACACCCGGCCCCGGCATTCCCGGCGGCACGCCCGGCCCCGGCGCGACCGACGGGCCGCCGGACGCCAGCCGCCCGGCCACCGGAACGTCGCCGTGCGGAACGCCCGCCCCCCGCGCGGGAGGAGGACCGACGGGCGGACCGTCCTGTTCAACGCTCACTGAACCCTCACAGTGCTCTACGGGATCCGGGACACCGCTTCGGGAAACGGTCCCGGACACAAAAGAGTGCCGGACGGGAGGCGATGGTGTTGCCACAACGCGCTCTCGTCCGGCACCCGTAGCCGGGATCACGTCCCGGAGATCACTCCTGGCTCAGGCCGTTCTGCAGGGACTGGATCTCCGTGTCGGACGCGCCGCTGACCTTGAAGTCGGCGTTCTGGTAGTAGCTGCGGCTGCCGCTGCGCGACCAGCTCGACCAGGCGCCGCCGGACACCCGGCACTCCGCCCACACGCCCTCCGAACCGCGCAGCGTGACGTCGGTGGTG
The DNA here is from genome assembly GCF_001552175.1 of Actinomadura kijaniata NBRC 14229. Lineage (GTDB taxonomy): Bacteria > Actinomycetota > Actinomycetes > Streptosporangiales > Streptosporangiaceae > Spirillospora > Spirillospora kijaniata. The sequence continues at coordinate 99,896 of NZ_BCQR01000009.1, read as the reverse complement.
CAGTTGCCCAGGTCACGGCCGGTCGACGATCCGGCGGTCAGCCGGAACCGGACCTCCACCTTCACCGACTCCGCCGAGGAGGACAGCATCCGCACCTTGCCGCGCACCCGGCAGCTGGAGCTGTTGGTCTGGCACAGGCCCTTGGCGTACTCCGCGACCATGGGCCGCACCGACGCGTCGAAGGAGTCCTTCAGCTCGCCCGCCCGGGTCCGCATCTCGCTGATCTCCGAGGACGCGTCGCCGCCGCTCCGGGCGGTGATGTCGGCCGACACGCGCGGCAGCGTGCTCTCGTAGCGCAGCAGTTCGGGGTCGTCGGAGTCGCTGAGGTAGAACGTCCCGCCGAGCACCCCGGAGATCCGCTTGGCCTTGCGGCCCGACACGGTCGTCTCGGTCGCCTTGGGCTTGTACCGCGCCGCCTGCCGCAGCTTGGACGCCAGGGTGGCCGGGGTCAGGTCCTTGAAGTCCAGCGTGAGCTTGCTGGTGCCGAGCTTGCCCCACTGCGGGCCGCTGCCCAGGAAGTAGGGCTCGTTCAGCGACAGCGTCTGCCGCTTCCAGTAGGTGCCGTCGGCCTTGACGTACAGCTTGCCGTCGGCCGACAGCAGCGTGACGTCGTCGCCGTTCCACGACACCTGGCCGGAGGCGCGGGCGCCCTTGGTCACCGACAGCTCGCCGTTCAGGGTGTCGCCGCCGCCGCTGACCGACCCCTTGTACGACACGACCCGGGCCGCGTCGATCTTGGCCGCCGCCGCGGTCAGCAGCTGCTCGGGGGTCTTGCCGCCGCCAGCCAGCGCCACCACCACGATCGCGATCAGGATGATCACGACCAGGCCGCCGCCGACCAGCGCGGCGATCAGCGCGCCGTTCGACCGCTTGGGCGGCATCCCCAGCGGCGCGCCGGGGGGCGGCGGGAACGGCGGCTGGCCCATGCCGGGAGCGCCGAAACCGGGGCCTCCGGGCGGCGGCGGGGGCGCGCCGGGGCCGCCGAAACCGGGCCCACCGGGAGGCGGCGGGCCATAACCCCCGGGAGGGGGAGGCGTACCGGGCCCACCGGGAGGCGGAGGGCCATAACCCCCGGGAGGGGGAGGCGTACCGGGACCGCCACCGCCCGGCGGCGGGGGCGGCGGCCACGAGGGGCCTGCTGGGGGCTCCCAGCCCGGGGGCGGCGGGGTGTTGCTCATCCGGTCACGTCCTTCCAGGTCAAAACGACCTCAAATGCCCTATCCAGTGTGCATTAAAGGAACGACAGTGTGATCCCTGATCTGACGTAACCGGGGAGGGCGGCGTTCCGGGGGATACTTGACGGGAGGCGTGCGGGCGGCTCCGCGCGCCAGGGAGGTTCGGGTGCAGGACTACTTCGACAAGTACCTGGTGGTGCTGGCGTTGCTCCTGGTGGGCGGCGGCATCGTCGGCGGCGGCCTGGCCGCCAACCGGCTGCTGCGCCCGCACCGTCCGACACGCGAGAAGCTCACCACCTACGAGTGCGGCGTCGATCCGGTCGGCGCGCACTGGGCGCAGTCCTACGTCCGCTACTACGTGTTCGCCTACCTGTATGTGATCTTCGCGGTGGACGCGGTGTTCCTGTTCCCGTGGGCGACGGTCTTCGCCGCGCCCGGCTACGGCATGACGACGCTGGTGGAGATGTTCGTCTTCCTGGGCTTCCTGGCCACGGGCCTGCTGTACGCCGGGAAGAAGGGCGTGCTGTCCTGGGTGTGACGGGCCTGTAAGAATGCTCGGGTGAGCACTGTCGATCTGCCCCCGCCGAGCGTCGGCCCGCTGTCGCGGCTGGCGCCCAAGCCGGTCAAGTTCGTGCTCAACTGGGGCCGCCGGTACTCCCTGTGGGTGTTCAACTTCGGGCTGGCCTGCTGCGCGATCGAGTTCATCGCGACCTCCATGGGGCGGCACGACTTCATCCGCCTCGGTGTGATCCCGCTGGCCCCCGGCCCCCGGCAGGCCGACCTGATGGTGGTGTCGGGCACCGTCAGCGACAAGATGGCCCCGGCCGTGCGCCGCCTGTACGAGCAGATGCCCGAGCCCAAGTACGTGATCTCGTTCGGGGCCTGCTCCAACTGCGGCGGCCCGTACTGGGACTCCTACTGCGTCACCAAGGGCGTCGACCAGATCATCCCGGTCGACGTGTACGTCCCCGGCTGCCCGCCGCGCCCCGAGGCGCTGCTGCACGGGATCATGAAGCTCCAGGAGAAGATCGCAGGGGAGTCGCTGGGCGACCGGTACGCGCGGGCCGGCGAGCCCGTGGCGCCCGCCCCGCCCCGGCGACCGCTTTCGGCCACGGTGCTGCGCCGCCCCCTCCTGCCCCCGCCGACCCAGGACGAGACACCGACCCTGGAAGTCCCGGTCGTCCCCGACGAGGCCCTACCACCGGAGGCGCGGGGTCCCGAGTCAGGCCCGGCGGATCAGACGGCTCCGCTGCCGTCTGAGGCGGCGCCGGAGTCGGAGACGCTGGAGGTCCCGGTCGTTCCGGATGAGGCTCTGCCGCCGGAGGCACGGGAGCCCAAGCCGGGTCCGGCGGGCCAGACGGCCCCACTGCCACCTGAGGCGGCACCCGAGTCGGAGACATTGGAAGTGCCGGTCATTCCGGACGAGGTCCTACCGCCGGAGGCGCGGGAGCCCAAGCCGGGTCCGGCGGGCCAGATGGCCTCGCTGCCGTCTGAGGCGGCACCCGAGTCGGAGACGCTGGAAGTGCCGGTCATTCCGGATGAGGCCCTACCACCGGAGGCGCGGGGTCCCGAGTCAGGCCCGGCGGATCAGACGGCTCCGCTGCCGTCTGAGGCGGCACCCGAGTCGGAGACGCTGGAAGTGCCGGTCGTTCCGGACGAGGCCCTGCCGCCCGAGGCGCGGGAGCCCGAGGCGGGTCCGGCGGGCCGGACGACGCCGCTCCCACCACCTGAGCCGAAGCCCGAGGTGGCGCCCGGGGTCGCGGGTCCGAGTGACGAGACGGCCCCGTTGACGCCGGTCACCGAACCCCCGCCCGAACCCGAACCGCCGGTCGAGGCCGGGCCGACCGACTCGACCGAGCCGCTGCGGCCGGTCGACAACTCGATCGTCCCGGGCTTCGACGACGGTGAGGACGACGACCAGATCGGACGGGCCCCCCGGTGAGCGCGCAGGAGAGCGCGGCGGCCTGGACGGAACGGTTCGGCGACGTGGCGGCCGTCGAGGAGACGTTCGGCGGGCTGGCGGTGACGGTGCCGGCGACGGCGTGGATCCCGGCGCTCACGTTCGCGCGCGACGAGCAGGGCTGCGGGTTCTTCGACTGGCTGACCGGCGTGGACGAGCTGGAGGACGGCTTCGCGGTCGTCGCGCACGTGTACTCGCTGGAGACGGGGCTGCACCTGCTGGTCCGCACGCGGGTGCCGCGCGAGGACCCGCGCCTGCCGACCGCGACCGGCGTGTACCGGGGCGCGAACTGGCACGAGCGTGAGACGACCGAGATGTTCGGCGTGGTCTTCGACGGGCACCCGAACCCGGTCCCCCTCCTGCTGCCGGACGGCTTCGAGGGGCACCCCCTGCGCAAGGACTTCGTGCTGGCCTCGCGCGTCGCCAAGCCGTGGCCGGGCGCGAAGGAACCGGGCGAGTCGGGCCACGGCGCGCCCAGCCGCCGCCGCGTCCGCCCGCCGGGCGTGCCCGAGGACTGGGGGTCCGGTGCTTGAGATCATCCTGAAGCTGGTCGCGGTCGCGGCGGCGTTCGCCGTCCTGCCGCTGATCGTCGGGCAGGTCGAGCACAAGGCGATGGCGCACATGCAGGGCCGGCTCGGCCCGATGTACGCCGGCGGCTTCCACGGCTGGGCGCAGCTGATCGCCGACGGCGTGAAGTTCGCGCAGAAGGAGGACGTGATCCCGCGCGCGGCCGACCGCCGCGTGTTCAAGCTGGCCCCGGCCGTCGCGCTGGTCCCGTACCTGCTGGTCCTGCTGGTGATCCCGGTCGGCCCGGACGGCCAGGTGGCGCTGGACCTCGGCATCGGCGTGTTCTTCGCGCTGGCCGTGATGGGCGTCGGCGTGATCGGCGCGATCATGGCGGGCTGGGCGAGCGCGAACAAGTACTCCCTGCTCGGCGGCATGCGCGTGGCGGCCCAGCTGATGTCCTACGAGCTGCCGATGGTGTTCGCGGCGTCCTCGGTCGCGATGGCCGCGGGCACCCTGTCGCTCAGCGGCATCGTCGAGGAGTGGCGCTGGTGGTGGCTGCCGTGGCAGGCGGTCGGCGCGGTGGTGTTCTTCGTCGCGGGCCTGGCCGAGCTGCGCCGCCCGCCGTTCGACATGCCGATCGCCGACTCCGAGATCATCTTCGGCCCGTACACCGAGTACGGCGGCCTGCGCTTCGCCCTGTTCATCCTGGCCGAGTACGCGGGCATCGTGGTGCTGTGCGCCCTGACGACGGTGCTGTTCCTGGGCGGCTGGAAGGGCCCGTTCCTGGACGCGGAGCTGGGCTGGCTGTGGACGCTGCTGAAGGTCTTCGCCCTGTCGTTCGTGGTGATCTGGCTGCGCGTCAGCTACCCCCGCCTGCGCGAGGACCAGCTCCAGAAGCTGGCCTGGGCGTGGCTGGTCCCGCTGTCCCTGGCCCAGCTCGCCCTGACCGGCGTCCTCCGCGTGGCCCTCGCCTGACCAGCGGCTCGTCCGGCTCCTGGAGGTGCTCGGCGCGGCCGGACCGGTCGTGATCCAGGTCGGCGGCACCGTGGTCCGCCTGTCGCGCGGCGAGGCGGGCGTGATCTGGCTCGACCTCGTCCTGCTGGCGGCCGCCGCCACGACCGCCTGGCTGGGTAGCGCCTGGTCGCGAACGGGAACGACACCCCCACACCCCTTTCGTGATCAAGGAGATAGGTGATGGCTTCGACCACCGTGGACTTCTGGTTCGACCCCATCTGCCCGTGGACCTGGCTGACCTCCCGCTGGCTGACCGAGGTCGAACGGATCCGCGATGTCCAGGTGAAGAGGAAGCCGGTCGGCTGTGGGACGCCGCGGTCCTGCTGGCCGCCACCCCCGGCTTCTACGAGATCAGGCGCGCCCGCCCCGACGGCCCCGACCTGAGCTGACGGGCCGGTCCCGTCCCGATCCACCATCCGCCCCCAAGGCGGCGCGGCTGTGGCGATGGTGGGTTCGGACCTTCTTCACGCTCAGGCGCGACCCCGACGACCCTGGGATCAGCGGTCGCGACAGGCGTTCCCGCGGATCACGCGACGCGAACCGCGCACGTCACGCCTCAACCCCCGGAACGGTACTGGGCGGCGAGCTGGTGCAGCCGGTCGATGAGATCGGTGACATGCGCGGCGGCCCGCGCGGTGGCATGTTCGGAGGCGTGCAGCTGGGCGCGCGCCCGCTGGACGGCGCGGTGAGCGTCGGCGACGACCCGGGTGTTGGCCTGCAGGGTCTGCTGGCACTGCTGGGCGGCGTCGGCGGCGACCGCCACGGCCGCGGCCAGATCCGGGTCCGGATGGTGGGCTGGGGGGTGGGGCGGGCTCTGGTGGGAGGCGGGAGCGTTCATGGAACCGACCGGCTTTCGGTTGCTGACAGCACACGAGTGAGCACGCAAGGTTCAACTGTGGCACAAGTGGGCCCGCGCCGTGCCGTGGTCGAGCGGTTGTTGACGTTCGGATTTCGACGCCTGCGACCTGCGCGTCTTCAGGGAAAGGACGCATAAGTCAAGACACGTCACGGGCGCGGGGGCGTGTCACCACCGCCCGGAGCCACCGCGCCCGCTCCGACGCCACGACCTAGACCCGCTGCGCCTCCTCCGCGAGGGTGCGGGCGGCCGCGGTGACGCCCTCGCGGACGAGCGGGTCGGTGATCGTTCCCGTCGCCGCGTCCACGGCCGTCCGGGGGACGGGCACGTGCACGCACGCGGCGTCGACGATCCGGGCCCCGGTGTACCGCAGCACCGTGGCCAGGGCCCGGTGCGCCCCCTCGGCACCGGTCGGCGCGGAGGAGGCGTTGATCCAGCCGACGGGCTTGTCCACGATCTCGATGCCGCCGACGGTCCAGTCCAGGAGGTTCTTGAACGAGCCGGGCAGGTCCCCGGCGTACTCGGGGGTGCAGAACAGGACCGCGTCGGCCCCGGCGATGAGAGCGCGCATCCGGGCGACCTCCGGGGGCGGCGGCTCGACGTCGTGGTCCGGGTTGAAGTGCGGGAGCCCCGCCAGCCCCAGGTACGGGCGGGCCGCGTCACCGAGGACCTCGGCCAGCGTCCGCACCACCGCGGTGTTGACCGAACCGGCCCGCGTGCTGCCGCTGATCAGCGCGAGTTCCATGCCGGGGTCAGCCGATGCTCTCGCCGTAGACGTGGTCGACGGTCATCGTCATGAGCACCCGGCGGTCGGACACCATCACCGAGCGGTACTCGTCCCAGTCCGGGTGCTCCCCGGCGGCCAGGCGGTAGTAGCGCACCAGAGCCTCGACCTCGGGGCCGTGGGGGTCGGTCCCCGGGCCGGTGAGCGTCGCGACGCCCTCGGCGGTGGCCCACGAACGGCCGTCGGGACCGGTGACCTCCAGCGTGGCGCGCGGGTCGCGGCGCAGGTTCACCGTCTTGGCCCGCCCCTCGGTCATCGACACGTGGATGACGTCGTTCTCCGGGTCGTAGTAGGGCATGACGGGGGACAGCTGCGGGCGGCCGTCGGACTTGATCGTGGCCAGGACGCCGAGGCGGCTGTCGGCGAGCAGCGCGCGGGGGTCGAACGGTTCGTCGCTCATACCAGGGTCGAACCGCGGCCGGAGGTCGATCATTCCGGGGGTGTCAGGGCAGGAAGATCGCGTACTCGGCCAGCTTCGGCAGGGCGTCGGCCGGGTAGTCGACGTCCAGCGCCAGCTCCTCCGCCGACACGAAACCGCCCTGCTCCCGGCGGCGTTTCACGACACGGGCCACCAGCTCGTCGGTCATGCCCGGCAGCGTCGCCAGCGCCTGGGGCGCGGCGTTGTTGACGTCGATCAGGCCCCCGTCGTCGTAGGCGCGGGGGAGGTCGGGACGGCCGATGCGCAGCTCGTGGGCCAGGGCCGGGTCCTCCGCCACCAGGGCGCGGGCCTCCTCGCGGAGCGCGCGGCGGTACTTCGCCACCTGGACGGCGTGCTGGTTCATCCGGTTGGGCGGCGTGGTGGGCGGGAACACCGAGGGCCGCACCGCGAAGGCGTGCACCGTCCCGCCGATCCACAGCAGCATCAGCAGGAAGCTGCCGAGCATCTCCAGGGCAGGGACGCCCATGTTCATCAGCGTGAACACCGACAGCAGCGTGCCGCCGTAGCTCGCCGCCGTCAGGCCGTACCCGGCCGAACGCCGCCGGGCCGCCGCGTACAGGAACGTGAACGGCGTCCCGAACCCGAACGTGAAGAACGGCGTGAACGCCCACAGGTACCCGCGCGGCTCCGGCTCGGGCGGCGGGAACAGCGGATACGCCGGGGGCGGCGGGGGCGGCATCTGGTACGGGGCGCGCCAGGCGGGCGGGACCGGCGGGACCGGACGCGGACCCGGCGGATACGGGTACCGGGAACCGGACGGGTACGAGCCGGTCCGGAACGGCTGATGGGGATGGTGCGACCGTGGCGGATGGGGGTATGACGCGTGCGGAGGCACGCCCGGAGGGGGATCCCCGTCCGGGTTGTAGGGGCCGTACCTGTTGTCGCTCACGGGCCCTCCCGAGGGGTGTCGGCGGTGCCGGCGTGCCGCCTGACCCATGCCCCGTTTGACGAACGCGACCCCCGCCGCGTTCCCCAGCGACGCAAGGTAAGGAATCATGTGACCCGTGGGACGGCTACCAGGAGGCGGGCTGGCCAAGGGGCTGGCCGTCACGTTGCGGACGATGACCAGGCGTTCGATCACGCGCCAGTACCCCGACGCGCGGCCGGAGCTGCCGCCGCGCAGCCGGGGCGTGATCGCGCTGTTCGAGGAGAACTGCACCGTGTGCATGCTGTGTGCGCGCGAGTGCCCCGACTGGTGCATCTACATCGACTCGCACAAGGAGACCCTGCCCGCCGAGGGCGGCGGGCGGCCCCGCACGCGGAACGTGCTCGACCGTTTCGCCATCGACTTCGCGCTGTGCATGTACTGCGGGATCTGCGTCGAGGTGTGCCCGTTCGACGCGCTGTTCTGGTCGCCGGAGTTCGAGTACGCCGAGTACGACATCGCCGAGCTCACCCATGAGAAGGACCGGCTGCGCGAGTGGATGTGGACGGTCCCGCCGCCGCAGGCCCACGACCCGCTCGCCGAGCCGCCCAAGGAGATCGCGACGGCGGAGAAGTCCGCGGCCCGCGCGGCGCGCCGCCCCGGAGGGGGCGCGTGACCGGGCCGGAGGTCGTCTTCACGCTGCTGGGCGTCGTCGCCGTCGGTTCGGGGATCATGGTCGTCACGACCCGGCAGCTCGTGCACGCGGCGCTGTGGCTGGTGGTGTCGTTCGGCGCGCTGGCGGGCGGCTACCTGGTGCTGACCGCCGAGTTCGTGGCGTGGGTCCAGGTGCTGATCTACGTGGGCGCGGTCGTGGTGCTGCTGCTGTTCGGCATCATGCTGACCCGCGCGCCGATCGGCGAGAGCGAGGACCTGGACTCCGGCAACCGCTGGGTCGCCCTCGGCGTCGCGCTGGCGACCGCCGGGGTGCTGGTGACGGTGCTGGTCATGGGCTTCCGCGACGCCTACACGCCGCTGAAGGGCGACCAGGGCGCGGCCGAGGGGCTCGGCGCGAGCATCTTCCGGACGTGGGTGCTGCCGTTCGAGGTGCTGTCGGTGCTGCTGCTGGCGGCGCTGGTCGGCGCGATCGTGCTGTCGCGCTCCGACATCGGCCCGCAGGACCCGGCGTCCGGGAACGGGAAGGGGAACCGCTGATGCACCTGGCGTATCCGGCGGTGGTGTCGGCGCTGCTGTTCTCGATCGGCGTGTACGGGGTCCTCGCCCGCCGCAACGCGATCCTCGTGCTGATGTCCGTCGAGCTCATGCTCAACGCCGTCAACCTCAACCTCGTCGCCTTCGACGTCCACTGGCGCGACCGGCTGCACGGCGGCCAGGTCCTCACGCTGTTCACCATCGTGATCGCGGCGGCCGAGGTCGGGCTCGGGCTGGCGATCGTGCTGCTGGTCTACCGCAACCGCCGGATGATCGACGTGGACCGGCTGCGGACCCTCGCCGAGGACGGCACCAACGGGAACGCCGCCGGGGAACGGCCGGACGCCGACGCGCGGCACGGGGCGGAGGTCTCCTCATCGTGATCGTTCTCGCCTCGCTGACGATCCTGCTGCCGTTCCTGGCGGCGTTCGCGGGCTTCCTGCTCGGGCCGAAGCTGTCGGAGGCGCTGCGGGCCGGGGGCGCGACGCCCGCCGGGCCCGAGCCGCCCGAGGACCCGCGCGCCGTCGTCTTCGAGAAGGTGCCCGGCGGCGGCCCCCGCACCGGCGAGCGCGTCTGGCGGCGCGCCGCCGTCGTCGCCGAACGCACCCCGCTGCGCAACGGCCCCGCGCTGGCCGCCTGCCTGCCGATGGCGGCGGCGACGGTGCTGGCGGCGATCGTGGCGTTCACCGTCTGGCGGTCGCCGGGCGAGCGCGCCGGCACGCTGACGCTGGTCGGGACCGGGTCGGTGCCGATCCGGATCGGTCTCCAGGTGGACGGCCTGGCCGCCGTCGTCGCGCTGATGGTGTGCTGCGTCGCGCTGGCCGTGCAGGTCTACTCGGTCGCCTACATGGCCAAGGACCCCCGATACTCGTCGTACGCGGCGTTCATCTCGCTGTTCACGGCGGCGATGCTGCTGGTGGTGTACGCGGGCGACCTGCTGCTGCTGTACGTCGGCTGGGAGGTCATGGGCGTCTGCTCGTACTTCCTGATCGGCCACCACTGGGAGAACCGCGAGAACTCGCGGGCCGCGGTGAAGGCGTTCCTGGTCACGCGGCTGGGCGATGTCGGCTTCCTGTTCGGGATCTTCCTGCTGGGGATCGGGGCGGGGTCGTTCCGGATCTCCGACGTGCTCCAGCGGGTGCCGCAGATGCCCGACACGACCGTGACCGTGGCGGCGTTGCTGCTGCTGGCGGGCGTGGCCGGCAAGAGCGCCCAGTTCCCGCTGCACACCTGGCTCCCCGACGCGATGGCCGGTCCCACGCCGATCAGCGCGCTGATCCACGCGGCGACGATGGTCGCGGCGGGGATCTACGTGGTCGCGCGGCTGTACGGGGTGTTCCTGACCGGCTCGGCGGCGCTGACCGTGCTCGGCGTCCTCGCGGTGATCTCCATGGTCGGCTCGGCGTTGGCGGCCCTGGCCCAGGACGACATCAAACGGGTGCTGGCCTACTCCACGATCAGCCAGCTCGCGGTGATGGCCGCCGGGCTGGCGGTCGGCGCGAAGTCGGCGGCGATCTTCCACCTGCTGACGCACGGCGCGTTCAAGGCGCTGCTGTTCCTGGCCGCCGGATCGGTGATCATGGTCGCCGGGTCCAACCTGCTGCGGCACTACGGCGGGCTGCGGCGCGCGATGCCGCTGACCTTCCTGTCGATGACGGTCGGGCTGGCCGCGCTGGTCGGGATCCCGCCGGTGAGCGGCTGGTTCAGCAAGGACTCGATCATCGAGGCGGCCCAGCACGCGGCGCTGGACGGCCACCGCGCTCCGGAGGCTCCGGCGGCGACGCTTTCGCGGGCGCACCTGCCCGACCTGTCCGCCCACATGCCGGTGAGCGGGACACCCCATCGCGACCTGGTCGCGAGGAGCCTGGCGGAGAGCCCCGGGCCGCTCTGGCCGGGCGTCCCGGGCTGGACCGCCTGGCTGATCTACCTCGGGCTGCTGGTCACCGTCGCGCTCACCGCCGCCTACGCCGCGCGGCTGTGGCTGATGACGTTCTTCGGGGAGACGCGCGGGGAGTTCGAGCCGCGCGAGGCCCCCAAGATCATGGCGTGGACGGTCGCGGCGCTGGCGGTGCCGTCGGCGATCCTCGGGTTCTTCGGCCTGGGGGCCGAGGAGCTCCGGCCGCATCTCGGGTCGGCCCTGCTGGCGCTGCTGCTGGCCGCGCTCGGCGCGGGCGGCGCGTTCCTGCTGTGGAACCGCGACCCCGCCGCCGACCCCGCCGGGAGGCTCGGCCCGCTGCGGCCGGTGTTCGCGAACGCCTTCCACGTGGACACGCTCTACGACGCCGTCGTCGTCCGTCCCGTGCTCGCCCTGGCCCGGCTGGTCGTCCGCGCCGACGACCGGGGCATCGACGCCGCCGTCCTCGGCACCGGGCGGGCCGCGCGCCGTCTCGGCGGGCTGCTGCGCCTGCCGCAGAACGGCAACCCGCAGACCTATCTCACCGGCGTGCTGGCCGGTGTCGTCGTCATCGCGGCCGTGGTGGTGATCTCGCTTTGATCTTCCTGCTGATGATGGCGATCCCGCTGGCGGGGGCCCTGGCGCTGGCGCTGCCACGCGAGCGGTTCCTCGGCGACGACGCCGCGCTCGGCCGGTTCGCCGTCGGGCTGTCCGGCGCGACGCTGCTGGTGGGGCTGTCGGCGCTGACCGCGTTCGACTTCGGCGCCCCGCAGCGCATGCAGCTGCGGGTGGACTGGCCGTGGGCCCCGTCGATCGGGCTCCGCTTCCACCTCGGCGTGGACGGGATCTCGCTGCCGCTGGTGCTGCTGACGGCGCTGCTGACGTTCCTGTGCCTGGTCTACACCGCCAAGCACCCGCCCGCCGGGGGACGGCTCCGCCTGTTCACCGCGCTGCTGCTGGTGCTCGAAGTCGGCATGCTCGGCACGTTCGTGGCGCTCGACCTGGTCCTGTTCTTCGTGTTCTTCGAGGTCGTGCTGGTCCCGATGTACGCGGTGATCGCGATCTGGGGGACCGGTGACCGGCGCGCGGCGGCCCTGAAGTTCATCCTGTACACGCTGCTCGGCTCCGGCCTGCTGCTGGCCGGGATGCTGCTGGTCGGGGTCAAGGCCGGAACGCTCGACATGACCGTCCTGGCGCAGCGGCACGGCGAGGGCCTGACCCGCGGCGTGCAGATCGTCGCGTTCCTGCTCATGGCCCTGGGCTTCGGGGTGAAGGCCCCGATGTGGCCGCTGCACACCTGGCTGCCCGACGCCCACACCGCCGCGCCCACCGCCGGATCGGTCCTGCTGGCCGGGGTCCTGCTGAAGATGGGCACCTACGGGATCGTCCGGATCGCGCTGCCGTCCGCGCCCGAGGGGGCCGAGTTCTGGGCCCCCTGGCTCGGGCTGCTCGCCGTGGTCGGGATCGTCTACGGGGCGCTGGCGTGCCTGGCGCAGACCGACCTCAAACGGATGATCGCGTTCTCGTCGGTCGGGCACATGGGCTTCGTGCTGCTGGGCATCGCCACGCTCACGCCGGTCGGGGTGAACGCCGCCCTGTTCGGCAACATCGCCCACGGCCTGATCACCGGCCTGCTGTTCTTCCTCGCCGGATCGGTCAAGGACCGGTACGGCACCGGCGACCTGCGGGAGCTCGGCGGCGGACTGCTGACCTCCGCGCCCCGGCTGGCGTCGGTGCTGACGTTCGCGTCGGTGGCGAGCCTGGGGCTGCCGGGGCTGGCCGGGTTCTGGGGCGAGATGCTCGCGCTGCTCGGGGCCTACCGGCCGGACGCGGACCTGCCGCGCGCGACGTTCGTGACGTTCATGGCCGTCGGCGGGATCGGCGCGGTGCTGACCGCCGCCTACTTCCTGCGGATGCTCTCCAGGATCACGCACGGGCCGGTGCCCGACGAACGCCTCACCGCCGGGCCGGTCGCGGCGGTCACCCGCCACGAGTACGCCGCGTGGCTGCCGCTGGTCGCGCTGACCCTGCTGGTCGGGCTCTGGCCGAAGACGCTGCTGGACGTGACCACCGCACCGGTGCGCGCGTTGCTGGGAGGTGGCTGACCCCATGATCCAGGGGATCGACTACGCGGCGATCGCGCCGCCGCTGATCCTGGCCGTCGCGGCGCTCGGGGCGCTGCTGGCCGACGCGTTCGGCGCGCCCCGCCGGGCGCTGGCGCTGGTCAGCGGCGGGGCCCTGGGCGTCGCGCTGCTCGCGGTGGCCGCGCTGGCGTTCGGCGGGCGGCGGGCGACGTTCTGCCTGCCCACCGGGCTGCGCGGGAACGGACCCCGCTCCTGCTCCTACGTCGCCGACGACTTCACGCTGCTGTTCCAGGGCGTCGTGCTCGCGGCGGCCGTGATCGTGGTGCTGCTGTCGGTCCGGGAGGTCGTCGAGTCGCGGATCCCGGCCGGGGAGTACCACTTCCTGCTGCTGGCCGCCGTCGTCGGGGCGCTGACCCTGGTCGCGGCGCGCGACCTGGTGCTGCTGGCGGTGTCCCTGGAGACGCTGTCGCTGCCGGTGTTCGCGCTGGTCGCGCTGCGCCGCTACGACGGGGTCGCCTCCGAGGCGGCGCTGAAGCTGTTCCTGGTCTCGGTGATCTCGGCGGCGGTGATGCTGTTCGGGATCAGCCTGGTGTACGGCGCGACCGGCGCGATGCACCTGGACCGGATCGCGCCCGCCCTGGACCGGCTGCCCACGGAGCTGGAACCGGTCGCGGTCGTGGGGATCGTGCTGGTGCTGGCCGGGTTCGCGTTCAAGGTCGCCGCCGTGCCGTTCCACTTCTGGGCCCCCGACGTGTACCAGGGGGCCCCGCTGCCGGTCGCGGCGTTCCTGTCGGTGGTGTCCAAGGCCGCCGGGTTCGCGGGGCTGGCGATCGTGCTGGCGCTGGGCTTCCCGGCGTTCGGGCACGTCTGGGGGCCGGTGGTCGCCGTGCTCGCCGCCGTCACCATGACCCTCGGCAACCTGCTGGCCCTCCGGCAGACCACCGCGATCCGCCTGCTGGCCTGGTCGTCGGTCGCCCAGTCCGGCTACATGCTCGCGCCGCTGGCCGTCGGCCGTAGCCGCCTGCCCGAGGCCGTCGCCGCCACCACCGCCTACGTCGCCCTGTACGCGGTGATGAACATCGGCGCGTTCGCCGTCATCGTCGCCGTCCGCGAACGCCTCACCCGCGACGCCCTCGACGACTACCGGGGCCTGGCCCGCACCCGCCCCGGCCTGGCCGCCGCGATGGCGTTCTTCCTGATCTGCCTGGCGGGCCTGCCGCCCGGCGTGATGGGGCTGTTCGCCAAGGTCGTGGTGTTCCGCGCGGCCGTCGCCGGGGACGTCACCTGGCTCGCCGTCGTCATGGCGGTCAACACGGTGATCGGCCTGTACTACTACCTGCTGTGGGCGGTCCGGCTGTTCACCGCCCCGGCCGGGCGGCCCGCCGACGTGGCCCCCGGAACGCCGGTGCGGGCCGCCATCGCCGCCGCGTTCGCCGGGGCCGTGGTGCTGTCGGTCGCGCCGCAGATCGTCCTGCAGACCGTCGCCACGGTGAGCTGACAGGGCGCATCCGGGAACATTTCACCTGGTCAAACCGTTGCATTGAGTGACACTCCGACAACGGGGAGGCAGGCGGAAGTGCGGTTCAACGGCGTCAAGACGGCGGTCCTCATCGCCGCGCTGTCGGCGCTGATGCTGGCGGTCGGCTGGGCCCTCGGCGGTCGTGCCGGGCTCACCATCGCCCTGGTCATCGCGCTGGTCACCAACGGGATCGCGTACTTCTACAGCGACCGGATCGCGCTGCGGTCCATGCACGCCCACCCGGTCAGCGAGGTCGAGGCCCCCGCCCTGTACCGCATCGTGCGGGAGCTGGCCACGGCCGCGCGCCAGCCCATGCCGCGGCTGTACGTGTCGGAGACGAGGCAGCCCAACGCGTTCGCCACCGGCCGCAACCCGCGCAACGCCGCGGTCTGCGCCACCCGGGGGATCCTGGAGATCCTCGACGAGCGCGAGCTGCGCGCCGTCCTCGGCCACGAGCTGTCGCACGTCCACAACCGCGACATCCTCATCTCCTCGGTCGCCGCCGCCCTCGCCACCGTGATCACCTATGTGGCCAATCTGGCGATCTTCCTGCCGGTCGGGCGGTCCGACGACGACGAGGGGCCCGGCCTGCTCGGCGCGCTGCTGATGATGGTCCTCGGCCCGCTCGCCGCCGCCGTCGTCCAGATGGCGATCTCCCGCACCCGCGAGTACCAGGCCGACGCCTCCGGCGCGCGGCTCACCGGCGACCCGCTGGCGCTCGCCTCCGCGCTGCGCAAGATCGAACGTGGCACGCAGGCGCTGCCGCTGCCGCAGGACCCGCAGCTGGCCTCCACCAGCTCGCTGATGATCGCCAACCCGTTCCGGGGCGGCGGCGTCGGCAGGCTGTTCTCCACCCACCCGCCGACCGCCGAGCGCATCGCCCGGCTGGAGCGGATGGCGGGTCACCGTTAGGGAAGGGTCAGGACCCGCGGTCCGTCCGCGGTGATCGCGACGGTGTGCTCGAAGTGCGCCGCGCGGCTCCCGTCGGCCGTCGCGATCGACCAGTCGTCGTCCAGCACCCGCGTCTCGTTCCCGCCGCCCTCGTGGAACATCGGCTCGATCGCGATCGTCAGGCCCTCCCGCAGCCGCAGGCCCCGGCCGGGCCTGCCCCGGTTGGGCACGCCCGGGTCCTCGTGCATGGCGGTGCCGATGCCGTGGCCGCCCCACCCGTCGGGGGCGCCGTAGCCGTTCGCCCGCGCGACCCGGTCCACCGCATGCGAGATGTCTCCCATCCGGTTGCCGGGCCGCGCCGCCGCGATCGCGTCGTCCAGCGCCCGCGCGGTCGCGGCGACCAGGCGTTCGGCGTCCGCGTCGGCCTCCCCGACCACGAACGTGATCGCCGCGTCGCCGTGGTAGCCGCCGACCTCGGCCCCGCAGTCCACCGACACCACGTCGCCGTCCTTCAACGTGATGTGCGCGTGCGGGACGCCGTGGACGATCACCTCGTTGACCGAGACGCAGACCATCGCGGGGTAGGGAACCGAGGTCCAGTCCGGCCGGTAGCCCAGGAACGACGAGCGCGCGTCCATCTCCTTCAGCGTCCGCGCCGCCACCGCGTCCAGCTCGGCCAGCGGCACGCCCGGCTCGGCCGCGTCGCGCACCGCGGCCAGTGTGCGCGCGACGGCACGTCCGGCCTCGCGCATGATCTTCCACTCCCGGGGGCTTCGATAGGTCACCATGACGCGTATTTTAATACCAGTATTAGAATGCTCGCATGGTCCGCACACCGCTCACCTCCGAACAGCGCGACCGGGGCCGCGCCCTCGGCCAGATCCTGCGCGCCGCCCGCGGCCCCCGCCCCGCCTCCTCCGTCGCCGCCGAGGCCGGGATCTCCATCGAGACCCTCAGAAAGATCGAACGCGGGGCCATCGCGGTCCCCGCGTTCTTCACCGTCGCCGCGCTCGCCCGCGTCCTCGACCTGGACCTCGCCGAGCTGGCCCGCACCCTCGACGGCTTCGAGGACCGCCGCGACGGCGCCTCCATGGCCGGCTGAAAAATCTCCGAACCTCCGGGCCGCCTCCGGCGTCAAAGAAACAAGAGCGCGCCGACGGCTTCTGCGGGGGAAGAGGTCGGCGCGCTCATCAGGGACGTCACGCGGCCGGACCACCAACCCCCCGGCGCTCCGGCCGCGTGACCCCGCGAGTCAGCGGTAGTTCACGAACTGCAACGCGACATCCAGGTCCTTGCCCTTCAGCAGCGAGATGACCTCCTGCAGGTCGTCCTTCTTCTTCGACGACACCCGCAGCTCCTCGCCCTGGATCTGGGCCTTCACGCCCTTCGGGCCCTCTTCCCGGATGATCTTGCTGATCTTCTTGGCGTTCTCCTGGGAGATGCCCTCCTTCAGCGACACCGACAGCTTGTAGAGCTTGCCCGAGAGCCGGGGCTCGCCCGCGTCGATCGCCTTCAGCGAGATCTGCCGCTTGACCAGCTTGTCCTTCAACACGTCCAGAACGGCGTTGGCGCGCTCCTCGGTGTTGGCCTGGATCTCGATCGTCTCGCCCGACCACCGGATGCCCGCGTCCACGTTCCGGAAGTCGAACCGGTTCGCGACCTCCTTGGTGGCCTGGTTCAGCGCGTTGTCGACCTCCTGCCGGTCGAGCTTGCTGACGATGTCAAAACTGCTGTCTGCCACTGCTGATCAGTCCCTCTAGCTGCGAGAACGCCTGCGCCGGTCCCCGGCCAGACGCGAACTTGCCAGCGCCACGGGCGCGTTCGCAGGCCCAGCGTATCGACCCGGACACCCCATCGTGCGCCTCCGCACACGCATCGAACGCGTCCGAGCGGGCACCACCCCACCGGCCATTCCAAGTCCGCTGAACCCCACCAAAACCAGGAAAACCCCCACTACGGTCTACCGAACACAGACCGTTCCCGGAGGAACCGTGAAACCGGCCGACCGCGAAGAACTCTCCAACATGCACATGGTGGACGCGCACCCCGACGTCCACCGCGCCACCGAACCCGACGAGGAGCAGATCCTCCGCGACCTCTACGGGCCCCCCGACGCCGACGGCGTCTACCGCGGGGAGGCCGACTGATGGGAACCGCCGCCGCGATGCTCGCCGAGGCCCGCCGTTCCCTCGGCCTGTCGGGCCGCCCGAACCGCATCACCCGCGACTACGCCTCCCGGCACGGCGACGACTTCCTGAGCGCCGCCTGGTGCGACATGGCCGTCACCTACTGGGCCCGACGCTCCGGCAACGCCAAGGCCGTGCTGCCCTCCGGCGACCGGGCCTACACCGTCTGGCACGCCCAGGACTTCCAGCGCATCGGCCGCTGGCACACCGGCACCGCGGCCAACCTGGACAAGGCGCGCCCCGGCGACATCGTCTTCTTCGACTGGGGCAACTCCAACTCCGTCGGCGCGATCGACCACGTCGGGATCATCGAGAAGGTGCTCGGCGGTGGCCGTGTCCAGACCATCGAGGGCAACACCGGCGACGCGGTGCGCCGCCGCGTCCGCTCGGCCAGCTCGATCGCCGGCTACGGCCGTCCCGCCTACGACTCCGCGCCGGGCGGCAGCACGCCCGCGCCCAACTGGACGGAGAACCTCGTGAAGAAACTGCCCACCCTCAAACGCGGCGCCAAGGGCGAGCACGTGGAGAGCGTCCAGGCGCTCCTGCTCGCCCGCTCCCACCCCGAGGTCGAGCTGGACGGCGACTTCGGCCGCACCACCGAGGACGCGGTGAAGGCCGTCCAGAAGTGGGGCGGCGTCACCGCCGACGGCGTGGTGGGACCCAAGACATGGGCCATCCTGCTGCGCGTCCACGCCTAGCCGCCCGATGTCACAACCACGCCCGGGTTCCGCTATTCTTTCCAGTGCCACCGCGGAACGCGGAGCCCCGGCGGGTTGCCCGAGTGGCCAATGGGAGCGGACTGTAAATCCGTCGGCTTAGCCTACGCAGGTTCGAACCCTGCACCCGCCACAGCACGAAAAAAGGCCCCTCACCAGGGCGAACCTGGTGAGGGGCCTTTTACGTTGATGTCCGGTTGTGTACGGCCGCGACCGGGGTTCTACGGCTGATCGGGACCTATACGGGACCCAGAATCAGAGGGGCCCCACGACCGGAACAGTAGAGGGTTACTCGCGAGCGCCTTCTGAGCGACGGCGAACTCCAGGACGTTGAACAGCACGGACCGCCGCCGGGCCGCGACGGCCGGCTGGGCGGGCTGGCCGTCCAGGCGGGTCCCGAGATGCTCCAGAACGCTTCGAAGGATCTCCACGTCCGCCAGAGAACCGACCAGGGGCGAGTGCTGTTCCACCCAGGCGATGACCTCGGCCTGGTCTCCGGGGATGTTCTCCCAGCGGTCGCGGTTGAAGGCGTAGGTGGTCAGAGCCCGGCCCAGTTGGGGTGTCGTCGGCCACGGCCCCTTGCGGGGGAGCATGGCCATCGTCACCTTGGTGAGGGCCTCGACGACGCCCCGGCGCGTTGTCGGCTTGATCGTTTCCCACTTCCAGTCGACGTAGTCCAGGGCCAGCTCACACCAGGTCACCTCCTCCAGCCGGATCGGCCACTCGACGTCGTAGTCCAGAGGCTGCTGCTCTTGCACGTCCATGCCCTGGTCCCAGCCCAGCTTGGCCAGCGCCTGGGCGACGCCGCCGGTCAGGCACTTGGCGTAGACGCCCAGCAGGACCTTGACGCTGTTGCCCGCCCACTCGGCGACCTGTGGAGGGTGGATCCCCGCGTTGAGCCAGATCGACAGGCGGGCATGCCGAAGGTCGTAGGGCCGCCTCGCCAAGGGACCCCTGACCTCGTGGGGGGTCAAGACGGCGTCCCGGGTCGCCTGCCAGACCCGGCTATAGACGCTCTCGGACAGGACATCGCCGCTCTCCCCGCGGAACAGCCGGCCGTCGGGGGCGGTGCCGAACAGGGCGATGTGCCTGCGCAGCAGCTTGCACAGCGGCGGGCAGGCCGGAACCGACCGGGTCTCCTTCTCGCTCCGGTGCTTGAGAGAGCGCCTCTCGCGCTTGCCGCTGTCGGTCCAGCGACCGCTCACCTCGGGGGAGGAATCCCCCAGGTGGATCCAACCCCACTCGTTCTCGTTTTCGGGAAGGTCCAGCTCATCCTGGTCCAGCAGGACCGCCTCGCCCGGCCGGAGCCCAGCCAGGAAGAGGCAACCGAAGAACGCCTGGAGATGCTGACCCATCGAACCCTGACAGCCGACCCCGTCCACCAGGGCATGCCCCTGCACCTCGTTGACCACCTGGTTGCGCTCGACAACATCGGTGCTCTTGGGAGGCGTCCAGCTGACCGACGGCAGGGGGTTAGCGTCGAAGTGCTTCTTCTGGACCGCATACGACAGGGCGTTGTAGAAGGTCGCCCGCTTTCGCCAGTACGTGGCGGCAGCGGCCTTCGTGCCGTCCAGCGTCAGCGAGAGCCGTCGGAGCACTTCCCTCAGCAGGTCCGGATCGGCCAGCTCGGTGACGTCCACCGAGTGAGCCTTCACCCAGTCGATGACCTTCACCAGCTCCGCAGGAGGCTCGGCACTACGGGCCTCACCGGTGAAGGCCCATGTCGTCAGCGCCTGGTAGATCTCGCCGTGAGCCGGGGGTCTGTCCTCCCACCGCACCAGCGCCAACGTCGCGGTCCCCAGGGCCTCAGCGATGCCCCGGCGGGACTTGGGCGAGACCTCCTTCCATTTCATGTCGGCGTAGGACATCGCGAACTCGTACCACGTGGGAGGCGGGGCGGCCTCTTCCGGTTCCTCCTTCGGAATCAAGGACAGGGGGAGGCCGGACTCGACGTCGAACGGCTCGCCCTCGTTCGCGGCGGTGCGCAGCTTGGACTGGAAACTGATGGCCAGGGCGCTGTTGGTGAAGTTCCGGCTCTTGCGATGCCCGGCGACCCGCCACCGCACCCGGTAGGAGCGCTTGCCCTTGGCGCGGTCGATTCTCTGGATGTTCTCGGAGATCCGTACTTCGTAGGAGACGGTCTGGGGGCCGGGCCCCGGCTCCACCAAGGAGCCGGGGCCGGTCTTGCGTGCGCGGGTCACGCAACGTCCTTTCGCTCGTTCAGCCACGCCTTGTAGTCGGCCAGCGCGATGCGGATCTGCCGGTTGGGCAGCACGTGGCAGGTCGGGGCCGTGCCCTTCTGCCGCCAGTCGTAGAAGGTCTGGCGGGAGATCTTCAGCGCCTTGCAGAATTCCGCCAGCGTGAGGAACTCCTCGGGCCCGTCGTGGAGGGCTTTTGCGCCGACTGGCCTCTTGACCATGGTCGATCGGGGCATCCTTCTAACGCTCCTTGGTGAAAGGGGTGGCGGCCTCGACGGTGTGCTTGGCGGTACGGCCGTCGGGGCCGTCGAACTTGGGGGATTGCGCGGAGGGGCAGCCTCCGCGCCTGGGGGGTGTCAGCAGGCCGGGGCGGCCTCGGTCTCGGCTTCCAGCAGCGCGACGTACTCGGCGATGGCGGTGGCGGGGATCAGGCGGGAACGGCCGCGCTTGACCCAGCGGAGCCGCCCCTGCTTCATCTCCTCGTAGAGAACCGAGCGGCTCAGCGACAGGATCCGCGCCGCGTCGGGAACGGTGTGCAACTGGACGTCCGAGGCGGGGCTGACCTCGACGGTGCGAACAGAGATCATGTGGGCTCCTTTCGTAGCGGCAGTGGTGGTGGGTGCCCGGATCAGCGGACCGCTGTGGATGCGTGCCTGGTCGGTCCGGCGAGCGGGCGAGCGAGGCCGTTGGTCAGGGCGCGGTGGACGATGCGGCGGGTAAGGCGTTGGGGCAGGCCACTGGCCAGTCCGGCGTCGACGAGGCGGTCCTCGACGTCGCCGCGGTTCAGCCCGGACCAGGACAGGAGACCGCCGACCTTGTAGGCCAGGGCCGACAGGGCGCGCTGGCGGCCGTCGGCGAGGGCGGCCAGCTCGGCGGCGCCGTTGTCGATGACGGTGGTCAGGTAGGCAGCCGGTCGGCCGCCGCTGGCCGGTGGCGCGGCAGGCGCCGGGGCCGGTGGGGGAACGGGCCGGTCGGTGGCGACGCGCAGGACTTCGTCGGCCAGCCAGTCGGGCATGCGGCCGACGTGGGCGGGGTCGCCGGTGACGACCTGGTAGGGGCCTTTGGCGGTGGTGGCACCAGGGGCGATGCCGTAGCTCCATCCGGCCTTGATGTCGATCTGCCAGCCGAGCGTCCCCAGGGCCTGGCGGAGCCGACGGCCGCCGTCCGTGCGCGGGGCGCGGTACCACAGGTGGCGGCCTCTGGAGGGGGTGACGACGCTGACGGGCCGGTGGACGGGGTCGGAGGGCCAAGGGTGGTTGCCGCCGCGGATCCGGGCCAGCAGCAGCAGGACGTCGCGACCGGTGCGGATCTGATCGAACCCGCCGGGGAGGTCGCCGGGGGTGATCGGGGTGCCGGGCAGCAGCTCGGTGGCGGGGTCGGCGGGGAGCTGGTCGGTGTGGGCGTCCAGGTCGATCAGCACCAGGTCGGACGGCCCGGCGGCCACGGCGGGCACGGCGGCGGGCTGGCGTCGCCACCAGGTGCGGATGCGGTCGGGGTCGGTGGTGGCGGCGCGCACGCCGTGGCACCACTGTCCGTCGGGCAGGCACGGGCAGGCGGTGTAGTCGTCGCGGGCGCACTCAGGGTTGTCGCGACAGTCCAGGCAGTTGGCGAGGGGCCGCTTGTCGCGGGCCGACAGCGGGAACACGTGCCAGCCGAGCGCGGCCAGGGTCAGGGCGAGGTCGCCGGAGGGCCGTGACGGTGAGGACATGAAGGTGGTCATCAACGCTCCGTTCTCGGATGGGGGGATGTCTCGGTCGGGTTGGCGCGGAGGCCGGATGCGCTCGGCGTCCAAGCGGGGCAGGAGGCATCCCCCTGCGCACACGTTTCGAGGGCGGTCTTCTGCACTGCTGTGGGGGAGGGGCCAAACCATCTCCGCAACTCCGCAACTCCGCAGTTGTGGCGGTGACCTGCGGTGAGACGTGCGGAGATGGAGATAGCCGGGGTGTGGCCATCTCCGCAGCCGGGGGGTGAACTCCGCACCGGTTGCGGAGTTGCGGAGATGGAGGATCGGCGGGGAGTTCTATCTCCGCACGCGTTTTTGCTGGTGGCTGGCACCGTTGCGGAGATGCGGAGATTGCGGAGATGTTTCGGCGGTCTTGGGCTCGTGGCGCGAGTCGGTTCAGGCATGGCGCTCAACCCAGAACACGTTGCGGTCGCCGCGGTCGTTCTTGGCGCAGCGGATGACGTATTCGCCGCGCCACCGGCCGACCTGACCGGTGAGGAGCCGACCCAGGCCCAGCACGTTGGGCGGGCGGCCGGCAGGGGTGGTGATGAACTGGCCTTCCCAGGGGTCGTGTTCGCCCATTGCGCCGAACCGGTCGGGTTCGCCGGAGGCGCGTAGTTCGGCGGCGGTCATGCGCTTGGTGCCGTGCAGGCTGTGCCAGCAGGCCAGGAACGCGCGCCAGCGGGTTTCGTCTTCGTCGATGCCGCGCACGTCGGCAGCGTTGGCCAAGAACCCCTCGATCCCGTGGTGGGCCAGGAACCCGCCCAGGGCTTGCGCCCAGGGAGTGAACTGGCGCATCGACACGGTGTCGGCGCGCGGGGCACTCTGTCGGGTCCAGTCCAGGACCAGCACCAGCAGATGCCACAGCACCGTCAGCTGGTTGGCGGGGACGGTGATCCACTGGTCCAGGTGCGGGATGCCGAACCGACTCTGGTCGCGTTGCTCGGGCCGCGGCATGTTCGGGTCCAGGTGCACCCGCACGGTGCGCGAAGCCATGTCGCCGCCGACCTGAAGGTTGTTCCCGGTGGCCATCCACAGCCGGTCGTTGACGGTGGCGACGGTGCGCGAGGCCCCCAGCTGACGGTCCGACCACACGCCGGTGGTGAGCAGCAGCGCCAGGGTGGCCGAGTCGATCACGGTGCCTTCGGCCAGGTTGTCCCACACCACCACGCCCACCTGTTCGGCCAGCACGGCGGTGATGCTCTTGCGTAGCTCCTCTTCGGTGTAGGCCCAGGGGATGACGCGCTGGCCGTACAACATGCCGGGGCCGCCGGTCAGGATGCTCTTGCCCGAGGCGGGCATGGTCGCGTCGATCAATGCGAATGGGGTCAGTGAGCGGGTGAAGTGTCGCAGGATCGGGGTGACCAGCAGCGCGATGTAGTTGGCGCGGTCGGCCGCACTCGCCCAGGGGAAGTCGCGCAGGAACCGGTTGAGTAGGAACTCGCGGGCGGCGGCCACCTGCTGGCCGGTGGGGTGATCGGGAACCGGGGGCAAGGCGACCTTGGAGGCCAGGTACAGGCCGGTGGCCGGGTCGTAGCCGGGCTTTTGGAGCAGGGTGCCGTCGCGGCGTAGCACCGGAGCGCCGATCACCCCGCGCAGCGGCAGTACGCCGGGCCAGGTCTTGGCGGCCAGGACGGCGGCCAGGATCTCGCGCGGCGGGGTGATCTCCTCCTCGTAGAACTCCGGATCGCCTTTGCCGTTCTTGCGGGCCCGGACCCGGTAGACGTAGGCGTGTTCGGCCAGCTGGGCAGCGAGGGTGGCAGGGGTGATGGGGCTGGCGGTGATCGGCAGTGGGGAGTCCTCGTCAGCGGCCGGGCTGGCGAGCCCGCCCGACACGGTCTCCATGTGCACCAGGGACCCGGCCGACACGTAGGTGTCGGGCAGCGTGTTCCGCGCGAGGGCGGCCTTCAGGACGCGGATGGTCTCAGGGCCCGACCCTGCTTGCAGGCGCGGCAGGTTGGCTCTGCTGCCTCCTTCGTCGACGGCATTGGTCGCTGCGGTGTTGACGGCCGGATCCTGCACGGGCGGCACGGGCTGCGGCCCTTGCTCGTGCTGGGTGGCATCGGGCGTGTTGGGGACGTTGTGCTCGTTGTCCGCCACGTGCGACCCTCCTGTTAGAGCGTGTGGTTCGCGACGGGGCCCTCTTGCCTGGCCGGGTGAGGAGGGCCCCGTTGCATGTGCGGTGGCCGCCGAGGCGGCCGATGCGGGGATCGAGCTGATCCCGCTGCTGGGAACCCGCGGATGGAAACGGGTTACGAGATGGGGCTCTGCAGCGCGGCGAGCCAGCCGTCCAGCGCCGAGCGGCGGATACGCAGACGGCCGCCGGGCAGCAGGACGCACACCGGGCCGTGGCCGCGGCGTCGCCACTCGAAGAAGGTGGAGCGAGAGATCTTCAGTTCCGCGCAGACCTGGGAGACGGTCAGCAGCGCTTCGCCGGTGTGGGACATGGCCACCCTTTCGTCATGCCGGTCCAGGACGGTCCTGAACGGGCCGTCGGAACCTGGAGGTGTCCGACAGGGTGGGATCGTGGCGAGGCGGGTCCGCTTAAGTCCGGAGAGCACCCACCCAGAACTGACGTGACCTCGATCACATGTGCTGTTTGGGTGGCTGACCAGGCCCCGAGCGAAGGCGCGGACGCAAGATTCGGTCAGGTCATAGGGTCTGGCAGCCATGAACGAGCGTGAACGCGGTCGCGGTCGACCGCTGCGGTTGCTGGACGAGCATCTCCGCACCAAGGTCCTGGACGCGATCGGCTACGGCCTCACCGTGCAGGCTGCCGCTCAGGCTGCCGGGATCGGCGAGCGCACTCTGTACCGGTGGCTGCAACGAGGCCGCCAAGCCGACGAAGCCGCCGACCGGGGCGAGACCGTCGCGGACAGCGAGCTACCTTTTCGACATTTCTGGCAGGCAGCTACGCGCGCGCACGCGCAAGGGGAACTCCATGCTGCCCGGCGGCTGCGGACGCTGGTCGAGGGCGGCTATGTGGTCAAGAGCCGCACCCGGCGCTATCGCGACGCGGCCACCGGTCAACTGGTGCAGGAGACCGAGGAGGACCTGGCACCGCCGAACCTGCGCGCGGTCATCTTCTATCTGGAGCGTCGTCACCCCCAGACCTGGGGCCGCAACGCCCAGCCCACCACCGTGGACGAGAACCCAGAGCAGCAGTACGACGCCAGTCTGCGAGCGGCAGCCAAACGGGTGCGCCAGGTCCGCGAGGAGTTCCAGCGGATGCAGGCGTTGGAAGCTGTTGCGGGCCACGGCGTCGACGAGGAACCTCGGTCCGCACAAGGACTCCTTTCTGGTTGAGGGCAGCGCAAAGCAAGCCGGGAGAAGGCTGGTGTGGCGGGGGTACCTGCCGCGGGGCCATGTCGCCGGGGCGGCATGCGGAAGATCATGCATCACCGGTGAAGGGCGGGCAATCCATGATCGTCCACCGGCGACCGTAGCCGTTTACGCAGCGTGTTGATGCTGAACGATCGTTCGTGAGGACACGTTGGCCCTGGTTGGTTCCAGTTGGCCCTGGTTTGGTTCTGTGGGGCCCCTCCCTACTCGCAGCCACCGCCCACCGAGACGCAGATCACACACCGTCTCCTAGGCGCGGTCGATCTCCGGTTCAGCGCTACGCGCGGGCGCGCTTTTTAGCGCTGTGACCGGTCACAGTGCGATGAAATGCCAGGTCATAGCGTTGTTGTGGTCGCGGTGGCGAGAGCTGCCGTGGCGGTCGGCGCGGTCGCTGCTGGTGATGCTGGTGGGGTGTGAAGGGGCGAAGAAAAGCCCGGACGGCGCGGGGCCGTCCGGGCGTGGAGGGTGAGTGGGCCGTGGTCCTGGTGGTCAGGTGTCGGGGGTGGTTCGCTGCATGATCTCGAAGAGCATGTCGGTGGGGCGTAGGCCGCGCTCGATGGCGGCTAGCTCGGCGAACGCGGCAGCGAGCTGTTCCCGCTTGGCGTTCAGGACTTCGGGGTTGTCCTTGTTGGCCTTCTCGTTGTAGTCGGAGACCCGCCGCAACAACTTGGCGGCCTCTTGCAGGTAGTAGGACATCCTCGGGGTGTTCCCCGAGCCAGGCGCGGAGACGCCGATTGGGAGGCGGCCGCCAGGGCCGCCCGGCCGACGCGGCGGCGTGTTCGGGCGCACGCCGGGTGGTCAGCGGGGCAGGTTGCGGGTGGGGCCGGTGGGGCGGCGGGCTCCGGGGCGTAGCTGGCGGCGGGTGCCGTTGCAGCGAGGGCAGATCCGCATGGCGTCGTTGAACATCGCCGAGCGCTGCCAGCCGGTGCCGTTGCAGCGGCGGCAGGTCCGCAGCGGGTAGTGGGAGGCGTCGATGAGGTAGACGGTCCCCCACAGCAGCCCGAACAGCAGCAGCAGGAAGATCAGGCCGCCGGAACCGGTGGCCTCGCCGGGCTCGGGGGTGCCGGGCGTGGTGCTGGGCGGGGTGGGGGCCGGGGTGAGCGTCGCGGTGACGGTCGGGGCGGGCGAGGCCAGAGCCGGGGGCAAGAGGGGACCGAACATAGAGCTCTCCTGGAAGGGGCGGCAGGGCGCGGCGGGCAGGTGCGGCCGGGTCCGAACGAGGGCCGCGTGACGGAAGGGGCGACGCTGGGCACGTCCGGGTAGGCCGGGGCGTGTCGGCGTCCGCGTAACAGGGAGTGAGCAGAGGTGAGACGGGGATTCGACCCGGTGATTCGACCCGTCATTCGATCCATTCGGCCGTTATTGCTGACTACGCGCGCGCGAGGTCGAATCGTGGGTCAAATGACGGGTCGAATCACCCGGTCGAAACGGCAGACCGAGGGGAACCCCTGACGGTCACTGTTGGTGATCGTCGGGGGCGTACTCGGGGAGGTAGTAGCGGGTGGCCTTGGTGTTGCCGCGCCGGGCGATCAGACCGTGGTCCAGCAAGAGCTTGATCCAGTCGGTGCCCTTGGTCTTGGAGGTGCCCAGCACTTCGTCGATCTCTCCGCGGCGGGCGCCGTCGGCGGCGCGGGCGCGCAGCAGGTGCAGCACCGGGCCCGCGATGTGCGGCGGTACCGGCAGCTTGCGGTTGGCCTCGGGCGAGTTGGTCCCGATGCTGCCGAGCGCGTCTTTTGCCGCCAGCAGCTCCTCCAGCGAGGTGGGGGTGGCCGGGGGCTCGGGCATGTTGGCCAGGTGCCGTTCTATCTCGGCGGTCAGGCCGTCGGCTGCTTGGGTGACGGCCTGGTCGTCGCCGGGGTCGATGCCGAAGCTGCCGTCACCGCCGCGCGGCGACCCCACCGGCGGGGCGGGTTCGGGCGGCCGGGGCGGCTGCGTGGCGTCGGGGCTCGGAGGGAGGCCGGCGTCGTCGGGCAGGGACGGCTGTTGATGGGTGGCCGGGTCGTCGCCGGGACCACCGCCGGGGCCACCGGCGGCGACGAAGTGGCGCTGGGTGTAGCCGGGCAGACGCTGGGCGATGTGGGGTTCCAGGTGGGCGATGGGGCCACCGCGCCGCTGCGACAGCTCGCGCACGGCGTCGAAGTCGCTCAGGTCGCGGACCCGGCCTACCGCCCAGTCGCCGCCGTCGCCGACGACCAGGGCCACGCCCTTGACGCCGGGGGCGTAGGTGGCCATGTCGGGCAAGCCCAGGGTCTGCCACTCCTCGATGGTGCGGGTCATCTCCTTGGTGGTCTTCAGACGCAGCACGATGGTGGTGGTGGCGTTGGCCTGGCCCTCCCTGCTGCCGGTGTGCTGGACGACGTTGCGCTGCCCGGCGCGGACCAGCACCACTCCACCGGAGCGGCCGCGCTTGTGGATGTGGTTGACCAGCGGCTTGGCCTCGCGGGCGATCGCCGAGTCGGTGCCGACCAGGGTGTCCATCTCGTCCAGGATCAGGATCACGGCGGGGGCGGTCGGGGTCGGGACGTGGTTGCGGCCGCCAGATTCCAGGGAGCGTTCGTCGACCAGGGCGGCGGCCCACTCCAGGATCTGCAGCGCCTTGTCTTCTTCACCGATTCCGGCGGCGGCGTCCAGGACCTCGCGCCACAGGTGGGGGATGGTTCCCTTGCCCAGGTCGATGGCCATCACCAGCGCGTCGCGGCACTCGTCGGCCTGTTCGACCAGGTTGGACAGCAACGTGGACTTGCCGCCGCCGGTGCCGGCGAACACATCGACGTGCATCGCGCCGCCTTCGTCGTAGACCTCCACGACCAGGTCCTGGCCGGTCTCGGGGATGGTGCCCAGGACGAACGGGCCATCGGTGATGGATCGCCATCCCTTGCCCGGCGCGGTCGGACCGGCGCCGAACGCGCCAGGGACCAGGGCCGCATCGGCCCCACCGGCGTCGAGCGCCGCAGCGGCGTCGGTGGCGGTGTCGGTGGGGGCCAGGACGGGGTGCAGGACGGGCTGGGCCCAGGGGTCGCGCAGCTGCAGGGTGATCCACAGGATGCGGGCGCTGGAGGATTGGCCGCTCAACTGGACCTGGTCGACCCCGATGCCGTACAGCCGGGCGATCTGTTCGGCCAGGTTCCCGCGCAGCAGCTGGGACACCGACGGCCCGTCGGTCCCGACGTCGACCTTGAACCGCACCCCCACGTGGGTGGGTTCGGTCTTGACCAGCCGGGAGCCTTCCAGCTCGGTGCCGGTGGCGATGGTCTGCCACTGGGCTTGGCGGGCGGCCAGGGCGCGGCGGTGCTTGAGGACATCGGACCAGGTGTAGGCCGACCACGTGGCCGACGCGGCGGCGGTGTAGGCCAGCAGGGTGGGCAGGTTGGTGATGCCGGTGTGGGCGGCGGTGGCCAGCCACACCGGAACCCCGGCGGCGGTGGCCGCCAACGTCGCCGAGTAGCGGGGCGAGCCGTGCCGCTTGTAGGTGGCCACCCAGGCCGCCAGCGCGGCCGGGGGCGCGAACGCGCCCAGCAGCAGGGCATCGGCGGCGGCGTACTGGTGCGCCAGGTGCCCGACCGGGTAGAGGGCGGCCAGCCCGGTGCCCAGGCCGCGGGTGTCGGGCGACTGGCGGACCCACCCGACATAGCCGTGCACCGCCGCGCGGGCCATGCGCCCGATCCAGGAGGGGCGGGATTGTGCGGCGTAGTACTCGGCGGGCACCGGAATCACCAGGTCGCTGTGGTCGGACCACGCGGCCGGACCACGACCACGACCACGGCCGAAGGGCCCGCGGCCCTTGCCGGGGCGGCCGGGTTGGCGGGGGGCGGGGCGGCCAAAGCCGCGGGAGGAACGCGCCATGGGAGATCACTCCTTCGCAGGATCTGCAGGTTGCGGGGGCAGGCGAAAAGCGCCGCTGCGCCGCCGGGGGAGGTCGGCGGCGCAGCGGCGTAGCGAGCGAGACGAAACGAGACGGACAGACGGGTCAGGCGGCGTTGCGGCCGCCCAGGATGCGGATCCCGGCCGCGGCGATCTCGCGGGACTCCTCGAAGATGTCGGCGAAGGTCGTCGCGGCGTTGCGGGCGTTGTAGGCGGCCTCGCGCAGCTCCTCGGCGGCGGTCGTCCACTGGGCGACGATCGGAGCGGGCATGCGCCGCCTGATCAGGTCGTCGCGGTAGTCCTCGACCATGTCGGCCAAGGCGGCCAGTAGATCGGCGATGCCCAGGGTGGTGGAGATGAACTCGGCGTCGGACTCGGGCGGCTCGAACACCACCTGATAGGCGCCCTGGCGGCTGAAGCGGTGCCGCCGAGGTCGGGGACGGGGCGGGGGTGTGGGCATGGGCGTCCTCCCTCACAGAGAGCTGAAGGCGAAACAGGAACGAGTAGGCGAGCGGGGGATGGCTCAGACGGGGTCGTCGCCGGTGAACTTGATCCCGGCGGCGGCCAGGTCGATGGCTTCCTCGAAGAGGGCCTCGGATACCGTCGCGCCATGCTGCATGGCTACGGCCCTAAATTTTTCCGAGCGCTGTACTAGCCATGTCCGCAGGTAGACGCTTGATCATGTCCGATTTGTGGACATTTTCAGCGCTGTCCTAAAGAACAAAGGTGACGTTGCTGTGTGTCGCTGCAGCTTGTTCTTGTTGTAGAGATTCTACAAAAAATAGGGCCGAGAAACGCCGCCGGAGAGTGTCGGCGTGTACGAAATGCACAAGTTTCGGTTGCGCTTGGTGTGTGGCATCGCCAGAATCGCTAAGGCGACAGATGAGCAGATGATGCGAGGGGCTCGCCAGCGCCTGAATGTTGCGTTGGGGTTGACCTTCGACTGTCGTGATGTGGGTTCTTTCTCGGCTTCCTGTGTGAGAGCGCTCCACGCAGGGAGGTGAGAATGGAGTGAGGAAGAACCGCATCGAAGTATGGGCGGTTGCAGTGTCTGCTGCCGCAGCGGCTGTTGCCGCTGCGGCACAGGTCATTGAGGTGGTGACGCACCTCTTCTGACCAAGGCAGGCACTCGCCTTTGGTGCAGGCGTCCTGACCCTCGGGTGAGGGCGCCTGCTTCCTTGGAACTTCGTACCTTTAGAAGGTACGAGGTCCAGTTGGAACTCTAATGCTTCACCTCCCTCTACAAGCCTTTAACGCTCAGCTTTTGTGACGCAGACGGGCCGTTTGCGGAGCTGGGTGAGCGCGGAAGAGCTGGCACGAGAAGAGCGAAAGTTGTTACACAGGGTCGTCGCCGGTGAACTTGATCCCGGCGGCGGCCAGGTCGATGGCCTCTTCGAAGATGACCTCGAACACCGTCGCGCCGCGCTGCACAGCGGCGGAGGCTTCGGTCATGTGCTCGCCGATCTGCAGCAGGGGATTGGTGACGGCGGCGGGCATGCGGCGGATCATCACCTCGTCGGTGAAGTCCTCCACGGCTGCGGCGAACCCGCGCAAGAACTGCTGCAGGTCGATGCTGGTCTCGATGAACTCGGCGTCGGAGGTGGGCGGGTCCATGTTGATTGGCGGACCGGCCGCCCACACCCGAGCGCGCGCCCGCCGCCGCGCCCCGGCGGCACCCGCCGCCGCGGTCCCCGGCCGGGACGGCGCGGCAGACGGCGAAGCAGACCGGGCGGCAAAGTGGTCGCCGATGGGGCGCGGTGCGGGTTGCGGGCCGCCCCCGGCCTGCTGGTCGGGGAACAGCGGCGGGGGCGTGCCCTGGCGGCGTGGTGGGGCGGGCTGCCGCGCCGCATCCCTGCCGGGCGGGGTGGAACCGGCGGGCCGCGCCTGGTTGTCCTGGTCGCCGCTGTCGCCGTGGCCGCGGCGATGGGGGAAGGCGATGAAAGCCCGGTGGGGACGTTCCCGTCGTTCCCAACGGCGCTCGGCGGTCCGGGTAGCCCACCGCCCGGCACGGCGACCCTGGCGACCAGCCGCGCGGCCGCTCTGGCCGATCGGGCGGGCGGTGCCGCGCACCGCCTTGCCGAGGGCGCGGCCGCCCAGGTCGGCGATGGCGTCGGCCAATTGTTCTTCCTCTGTGTAAGGGCCACCGGCTGACTTCCACGCCTTGACCAGCAGGGAGGGGCGCGGCTCGGTCCAGCCACCGGCGCGACCCGGCTGGGTGCGTCGGGCCGGGCCGGTGGGGTGGGCGGCGCGGGCCTGACGGGCGGCGTGGGCCGCGCCCGCGAACGCCGCGCCCCCCAGAAACAGCAACTCGATCACGGCTGGTGGTCCTCCTTCCTCGGCTTGGCGGCGGGCGAGTCGGTGGACGGGGTGACGGCCGGGGGGTGACGCAGCTCGGTGATGGAGACGAACAGCATCAGCGCCACATACAGCCCCCACAGCGGGGCGGCCACGGTCCAGATCGGCCAGCTCAGCACCGCGTGCGCGGCACCGGGCACCGCCAGCAGGAACGCCACCGCGCCCAGCGAGGGGCGGTTGCGAACCATCTGCACGCCAACAGCCCGCACCGTCATGCGTGCGACGGGCGGTGGCGGGGGGCCGGCGGGCCGGGAAGGGATGGGGTGGGTCATGACAGCCACCCGTCGATCTGGTTGGACAGACCGCGCAGGATCTTCACCATCGGTTCGCCGATCGGGGTGGAGGCCGCCAGCAGCCCCCAGGAGATCAGGACGAACGCGAGGAAGTTGTTGATCTGACGAGACCAGATCAAGATGATCAGCCCGCCGGTGAGCACAGCGAACAGGGCCATGAGAGGTTCTCCTAACAAGTGATGAGCCCCCAGGCCGGATGACCGGGGGCGGAACCGGAGCGGAGACGCCAGGTCTCCACCGGGGATGGATCAGGCGGCGGTGATGTGCTTGCTGCGGATCTTTTGGACCAGGTCCAGGGCGGCGGGTTTGCCGATGCGCATCGCGCGGGCGAGCTTCTCGGCGGGGATGGGCCGTCCGTGCTCGGCGCGGTATTGGGCGTCGATGGTGCGGGCCTCCTCCAGGCGCTCGTGCGGCGAGGTTCGGGCCCGCTTGCGCTTGCGGGTCCGGCGCGGCTTGGACGGCTCTGGGACCTCCTTTCCCAAGGCGGTGTCGGCGGGGTGGTTGGTGTCGGCGGACCGGTCCGATGCCAGGTCCGCATCCGGGGCCGGGACGGCGTTGATGTCGGGGTCCGAACTCGATGACGTCGCCGGGTCTGGGACCTGGCCGTCAGAGGGTGGTGGGACCTGGGTCCGGTCACGGGCGGGTCCCTGGTCGCCGGGCCGGTCGTGGACCTGGTTCGCTGCGCGACCTGCGACCAGGTCCGGCACCGGGTCCGTGGCCTGCTTGGGGAGCTGGTCTGAGACCGGGACTGGTGGGGTGACCGGGTCGGGGGTCGTCTGAGCCGCGGAGTCGTCGGGGTCTGCCTGGCGGGGTGGGGCGATGCCCAGGCGGGCGTGCAGCGCCGCGGCCGGGGCCGCGCCGGGGGTGTGGGCCATGGCGCGGGTGATGTCGCCTTCGGCCAGCTGCAGGCCGAACCGGTCGGCCAGGTAGGTCTGGACCTTGGCCGACTCGAACCCCAGCGCCACCAGCTCCTCCGAGCGGGGCCGGTCGGCGGGCGGCAAAAGCGCCGCGGTCGAAGCCGAGGGGGCCGGGGCGGGTTGCCAGGGGGCGTCCAGGTTCAGGTCGGCCAGGTCCGAGGCGTGATACAGCAGGCTGATTTGGGCCAGCAGGGTCTGCTGGCGGGTCGGGTCGGTGGCCAGGTGGGCGTGTTCGACAGCGGCGTCCATCGCCTTGTCCAGGCGGGCCAGCGCTCGCGCCAGGGTGCGGGGCTTGGCGCCTGCGGCGCGCAGGATGCGGACCTTCTTGGCGGCCTTGGCCAGACGGGCCAGGCGGCGGTGGCCATCGACGTCGGAGGCGGTACGCCCGGTTGGCTCGGCGACCCCCAAGCGCACCAGCAGCCGTTCGGGAGTGAGCCGCCAGTGGATACGGCCGGCGCGGCCGGTGGCGCGGCGGCGGTCGGCGGCCAGGCCGCGTTCCCATAGCCAGGCGGCCACCAGCGGAGCCGCCAGGCGGATCAGGGCCTGGCGGACGCCGTCGGCGTCGCTGGCCGACAGCACCGCCGACAGCGCGGTGAACACCCACACCGCGATCCCGTCAGCCCCGGCTGAATGGCTGGCGGACTCGCGGACGTTGCGGCGGGCGCGCAGCGCCGAGGTGACCATGGCGACCTCGACGAAGGCGAACAGCGCCACCCGTAGCGGGATCGGCAGGTCCAGCACGTCGCCGAAGAACTTCCACATACCGGTGGCGGCCACGGCGGTGGCCAGGCACGCGGCCAGCACGGTGGTGACGTCCTCCAACCGAGCACGGGGCGCGGTGCGCGAGCCCGTAGCGGGGGCATCGGGGTGAGGAGAGCGGTGAGCACGAGTGAGAGCCCACAGGAGCCAGGTCAGGAGAGTCAGAGCGCACAGTGCGGCCAGGCCGCCGCCGACCAGCACAGCCAGGTCGGGGGCGCGGGGAAGGTCGGGCAGCATCACAGATCACCTCTGCTTCAAAAAGTGCGTGGGCGGTGACCAGCGAAGGCCGGTCACCGCAGGTCGTGGTCGTGGTCGAGGTGGTTGGTGGCCGGTGGTGGTCGTGGGGGCGTCGCCGAAGCGCGCGGGTGGTACGTCATGTTTTGTCGGGGGGCTGGCGGGAGTGAGGGAGCGCGGCGATGGGGGCCTTCGCTGATCAGCCGTCGTTGTTTGGACCCGACCCCGATGAGCCGCTGGTCAAGCCGACCGTGCGGATGCCGATCGAGATGCGGGTGCTGATCACGGTGAAGGCCGCGCCGAACCCCTCGCAGACCTACGGCGAGACGGTGTGCGTGGCCGGGATCCGCCTGGACACCGAGCGGCCGGGGTGGGTGCGGCTGTACCCGATCAACTTCCGGGCGTTGGAGGACGACAAGCAGTTCCGCAAGTACGACGTGGTGCGGCTGCGAGCCCGTCCTAGCGCCACCGACCCAAGACCGGAAAGCTTCCGGCCTGAGCTGGGCAGCGCGGTCAGCGAGAGCCATCTGAGCAGCTGGGCCAAGCGGCGGCCGCTGGTGCTGGACCTGGTGAACAAGTCGATGTGCCAGGTCCAGCAGGAGGCCCGCGACGGACGGCCGGGCCAGGTGGCCTCGATGGCGGCGATCCGCCCCCGCACGGTGCTGGGCCTGGATCTGCAGCCGCATCCGGGGTGGAGCCCGGCCGAGAAGAAAAAGATCGACGCCTATGTGCAGCAGCTCGCCCTGGATGAGGACGGGCCCCGCACCCCTTTGCAGGCGCCCCGGTTCAAGGGCTGGTACCGGTACCTGTGCCAGTCACCGGACTGCCGCGGGCACCGGCAGGGCCTGTACGACTGGGAGTTCGTGGTCCTGCAGCGCCGCCTGACCGGGCTGGACGACGCCGAAGCGATGGTGCGGTTGCGGCGGAACTTCCTGGAGATCATGTGCGCGCCGGACCGCGACACCGTGTTCTACGTCGGCAACCAGCAAAAACGCATGACCTCTTTCATCATCGGCGGGGTGTTCTACCCGCCCGCCTGACCCCAGAGTGGACGAACCGTCCCGGTCGGTGGCACCGGCGTGCAGGGGCGCGGGGTCAGGGACGACAGGATCAGAGGTGTAGGTGTTCCTGGAGCGCGGCTTGGACGACGTCGCGGTGGCAGCGTTGCTGATCGGCCTCGAAACACAGCAACGCCACCCGCCGATCGGCCGCCAGCTCCGCGATCGCGGCCAGCTGCTGGCGGGCGGGCTCGGTGGCGATGTGCGCGGCGTAGCGGGCCTTGGCCTGTTCCACCTCGGCGGCCCCGGCGGCAAATCCGGGCCGGTTGTCCTTGGGGTTGCCCAACTGGGGGACATGCCAGTAGTCGATTCCGGCGTCGGCGAGCGCGGCGGCCAGGGCGCGCTTGGAGAACCCGCGCCTGCGGGAGATCGGCGTCAACCGGACGTCCACCACCGTGCCGACCGCCTCGGCGGCCAGGATGCTGAGGAAGGAGTCCAGGTCGTGGCCCTGATAGCCCAGGCCGGTCACCCCACACCGCTGACCGAGACGCTGGCTGGCACGCTGGTCGGGGCGCTGGTTGAGAGGCTGGTTGGGGTTGGGCATGCCGCTCACCTTTCCACCGGGTCGCCGGACGGGGAACCGGTCCCCGCTGGTTGCGGCGTGTTCGTTACCCCGGGGCCCCTGACCTCGCCATGGAACGGCAGGGCTAGGAGCGCCGGGGCGGCCGAGAGGGCGGTCAGGGCTGACGGTGCGGGTCGGGCACGGTCGCCGGGGCGTCGACGGTGTTGCTGGCGTCAGCCTCGTTGAGGCCGTCGGCCAGCTCGTCCTGGCCCTCCTCTTGGTCCTCGCGTTCGTCCTCGTGCGGGGCGTGGTGGCGCAGGTGCCGCTGACGGAACTGGGCGAAGGCCAGCAGCGCGACGATGAGGGTCAGCAGCCCCGCCACGCTGGCCGGGGCACACAGGAGGTGGGTCAGGATCAGCCAGGTGGCCCCGGCGGCGATGCCGGTGAGCATGTACACCTCGCCCGCGGACCAGTCGGCCGGGGCCAGCAGGTAACCGATCAGACCGCGCCGCTGTTCGGCGTCGGACGCGGAGTCAGTCGCGGAGTCGGCCGCGGGGTCGGGGGCGAGATCGGGGGTGTGGCCGTGGGGAGTGGTCATCGTCGGGCCTCCGTGCGGTCGGGCCGGACCGGGAGCGGGGCTAGGCGGTTCAGCGGGACGGCTTGGGCGGGTTGGGTGTTGCGGTGGATGACCACCCACGGCTGGTCCATGGCGGGGTCGGTGATCCACCACAGCACGTGCACGACCTCGTCGGGCGGGGCGTCGGGGCCGTTGACGGCGACGGGGTCGGCGGCGGGGTGGGTGAGCAGGACGGTCTGGCCAGGGGCGTACCAGCGGCGCCGTGGCCGGTAGCCGGTGGTGGTGAGCCGGTAGCCGAACCCGGTGGTCGGGTCCCAGGTGCGGGGCCACTGGTAGTGCTGGGTGGTCCAGTCCCACAGCGTGGTGGCGGCCATGCACAGCCCGTACAGGGCCGCCAGCGTGGTGAGCAGTTCCCACAGCGCGGCCAGCGACAGCGTGGCGGCCAGCGTCACGCCGAGCACCGCCACCAGGACGGCGAAGGCGAGGTGGGCCAGGGCGCGCTGGCGGTGGACGCGGGCGGCTTGGTCGTGCAGTCGCCACAGGTCGGCGACCTGACTGGTCTGGTCGTCGGCGGGCTGGATGACGGTCAGGGAGCGGCCGGTGGGCGGCACGAACGTGACCCCAGTGCGGGCTTGGTCGGCCCGGTGGGGTGGGGCGGTCTTGCGCAGGTTGATCATCGGTTCTCCTGGTGGCGGATCAGGGGACGGTGGGTCTCGTGGGGCAGGTCGGCGGCGGGCAGGCCGCGACCGCAGGGAGTGCAGTAGAAGTGGGTGGGGCCGCCGTCCAGCGGCCCGTTGCAGCGCGGGCAGGACCAGGTCGGCCACGGCGACCGCCCCGGTCGCCCACCCGCCGGCACACGGCCGGACCAGGCGGGCGAGGGGACGGCGGCGGAGGCGGACACGGCGTCGGCGGGGGAGGCCATGACGGTTGCCGGGGCTACCAGCCGGTGGGGCTGACCGGTTGGACCACCTCCGCGGCCCAGAAGGGCAGGGCCTCCTCTGCCAGGAGGTGGAGGCACGGGGCCGCCGGGCCGTCGGGTCGCGGGGTGCACAGCGGGTGGGTGGGGCCCTGGACCAGGGCGCGGCCGACGTCGGCCAGGGTCTCCAGCGGTCCGGCGTCGCCCAAGCCCTGACCGGTGGCGTCGGAGGCGCGCAGCCACAGCCAGCCCTGCCGGGCGCACGCCCACACGTACCGACCACGTGCGACCGCCTGGCCGTCGTCGTCGATGACCCAGGAGGGCGCGGCGATCAGGGTGGTGACGGTGCCGTCGGCCTCGATGTGCATCGGGGGGCCGACCAGCCCGTCCTCCTGGTCGGTCTCGCTGAAGTCGTCGGGGTCGTCGGTGGGGATCGGGGTGATGTTGAGTTCGGCCAGGGCGCGGGTCAGGGCGGCGGTGTCGGTGATGGCGGCCTGGCGGCGGGC
Source organism: Actinomadura kijaniata NBRC 14229 (assembly GCF_001552175.1). Lineage (GTDB taxonomy): Bacteria > Actinomycetota > Actinomycetes > Streptosporangiales > Streptosporangiaceae > Spirillospora > Spirillospora kijaniata. Next base: position 62,556 of record NZ_BCQR01000009.1, on the reverse strand, counting down.
GTAGCGGTAGGCGTCTTCGGCCAGCTCCAGGCCGTCGGGATCGGGCGAGCGGTCCACCGGTCGCGCGCCGGTGAGGACGGAGTTCAGGAACATGGAGCACCTCGCAGGTGAACAGGGAAAAGAGGGGAAGACCGGGCCGTTGCCGCGCAGGCGGCAACGGCTCAGCCGAAAGCAGGCGGGAGTCGCCGGGAACGCTGCGGTGATCGGGCCACCGGGGCTGTCAGCGCAGGCCGGGCGGAACGGGATCAGCGAGCGGAGCCGCCGAGGCGGCGGACCAGGGGGAAGGGCAGCGTGCGGGCCAGGCGGCGGGCCGCCGGGCGGGCGCGGTGCGGCAGGCGGCGGGCCTGCTGGGTGAGGTCGTAGACCAAGCCCGCCAGGCCGGACGGCCGGAAGAGGGGGTCGATGAGGCGCGCGGCCAGCAGGGGAACGCAGTCGGGGCAGTACACCGCCTGCTCCACGCGGGGACCGGCCAGCCACGGGTCGATGTCGGCCGCCGACGCGGCGACGACACAGTGGTCGCAGGTGGCGATCCACTCGTTCAGGCGGGTCAGGTCGGGCACGCCGTTGGCGTCGAACACCGGGTGGATCATCGGTGCTCACCCCCCGGCAACCCGGCCGACGGGCGGCGGACGGGCGGGGGCGTGCACAGCGGGCACGGGACCGGCCCGATGGGCGGGTTCCACATCTGCCGGGTGCCGTGACAGCTCAGGCAGGAGCGGTCCGGCGGCCGCGCGCGAGCGACGGCCGGACGCGTCATGATGGCCATGGACGGTTCCTCCAGGGGAGATCTGGATGGGATCGAGCAAAGAGGGCCCCGGCCGGTGCGGACACACCGGCCGGGGCCTTTTCGTGTTCGGGGTCAGCCGCCGTCGGGGTCGCCGGTGGGGGCGGTGTCGGGGACCACGACGGTCAGGTAGCGGCGCACGCCGTCCTCGCGCCGGTTGGGGTAGGGCGCCGAGACGTCGGCGACGTCCAGCCCGGCGCCGATCTGGTCGATCACGCCTGCCACGTCGCCCGCCTCGCCCGACAGGCGGATCTTGACCAGGCGGCTCATCGGTTGCCCGCCTCGGCGGCCTCCAGCGCGTGAAGGACGTCGATCAGCTGCTCGTCCAGCCATTCGGCCAGCCGCCAGACGGCGGTCTTGGCGGTGATGGTGTCGGGCACGGGCAGCTCCGGCATGTCGGGGTCGGCCTGCGGCCGGGTCAGCGCCTGGTCGGGGACGCGCAGCAGCAGGGTGGTGCTGGTGAGCATCGCCGGGCCGTGCTTGAGCATCCGGTCCTCGGGGGTGAAGTAGCCGCTGTAGCCGAACCCGGCGCTGCGGTCCCACTCGCGCCAGCCACGCAGGGCCAGCAGCTCGGGCGGGCGCGGCACCGCGATCTCCACGCGCGCGATCAGAGAGCAGTCGTCCTCGCTGAAGTAGGTGTCGATGTCGCGGATGCGGTCGGGCAGCCACTCCAGGTAGGGCGGGGACATGATCGGGCCGGTGGCCACTTCCCAGGCCGCCGCGGTGAACTCGGCCGGGTTGGCGGTGAGGGCCTGGTCGTCGTCGAAGTCGGCGAACTTGTGCTTGTGGTGGCGCAGGTAGGCGCCGTAGCGGCTGGCGCGGTCACTGGCGCGGTCGCGGTCGTCGGCCTCGTTCAGCCGGAACACCCGGAAGGAGGTGGTCAGATCCTGACCGGTGAACAGCACGGCGGTCGGGTGGGTGGTGGGGGTCATCGAAGGGGCTCCAGATCTTCGGGGGCGATGCAGTCCAGGCACAGCCCGAACCGGGTGGGCAGCACGTACTCGCGGACCCGGCCGCATCCGCCGCGCTCAACGCGGCAAGTGCGGCGGGCACGCAACGCTCGTTGCAGGGCGTGGTGCTGGGCGGGGGTGGGGGTGCGCTTGGGGCGGGCCAGGTCGACCCGGTACAGCAGCGCGGTGCGCACCCCGTCGGGGGTGGTGGCGCGGCGCGAGCGCCACATCAGTTGGGCGACCGGTTCCTGGCCGCCGGGCCGAAGCCCGCGCGCGGCCAGCTCCGGGGACAGGCCGCGCGCCCACCCCCAGGGGTAGGTCGGCAGCCCGTAGCAGGAACCGGTCGGGTCGTAGAACCGCGCCAACGTCGCCGACCGGCGACCCATCACGCCACCCTGGGGGCGACGGTCGTGCGGTTGGTCGTGCGGTTGGTCGTGCGGGCGGCCTGGTGGCGGCGGCGTTTGTACTCGCGCGCCCCGGCCACCACCAGCGGGGAGAGGTCTCCGAGCTTGTAGCGGGCGTTGTGGCAGGCGGCGGCCTGGTCGTCGTCCATGACCGCCGCCCGCCGCGCCAGTTCCTGCTGCAGGTCGGCCTCGGGCAGGTCGATCAGGTCCTCGTCCCAGGCCAGTGGTGGCACCCAGCCTTTGCGGGCGGCCTCGGCGCGGGCCCGGGCCACCCCGTTGCGCCCGGCTGGGTCCGGCACGACCATCGACAGCTGCTCATACAGGGCTCGGACCTGGCGGGCGGTGGCGACGGTGACGTACTGGCGGCGCATCAGCGTGGAGTAGTTGCTGACCGAGCGGTCCAGCCGCCGGGCCTGTTCGCACACCGACCAGCCCAACGCGGCCAGGGCCTGAATCCGGCGGCGGGTCCCGGCCGCGTCGATCCGCGCCCCGGGGGCCAGGGTGTCCAGGTCGGCGCGCACCGCCAGCAGCGCCGCGGCGGTGTCGGGACGCAGCTTGCGTGAGGGTAGCCGTCCGGTGCGCCGGTCGCCGTACAGCAGCTTGCACAGGGCGCCGTTGGACACCCCAGCCAGGGCGGCGATGCGTCGCCACCCCAGTCCGGCCTGCATCAACTGCCGCACGTGGGCCCGGACCGGGGCCGCGTCCACATAGGGCTGCCACCGCCCGTAGGCGATCAGCCGGGTCCGGCGGTTGACGTAGCGGCGGTTGGCGGCCGTGCACGCCGGGCATCGGCATAGGCGGATCTTGTAGCCGGTCAGGGTGCCGTGCTCGACGACATCCGAACCGGCGGCACCATCGTTCATCGTGCCGGTTCCTCTTTCTCGTTGGCGACGGCGTCAGGGCGGGTGTTCCAGGGCGCGGCCGGGCTGGTGGGCCGGTCGTTGAAGGCGACCGTCAGCAGCGCATCGGCCAGGGCGGCGATGTCGTGGAGCGGGTGGCCGATCGCGCCGGGCAGCGGCAGGGTGCGGTCGGGGTGGAAGTAGGCCGGGTTGGTCTCGCCGTGCATCGGCTGGCCGTACCAGGCCCCGTACAGGCCCTGCAGGTCAACGACGTTGTTGTAGCCGGTCAGCCACGGCAGGTTCCCGGCGCGGCGGCGGGCCTGCGACAGCGCTGCCTCCCGCCGGGCGCTGATCTCCTCATAGGGGCCGTCGCCGTAGGAGGGGAAGGGCAGCTCGGGGACCAGGAGCCGAAGCAGCCCCTCGCGCACCTGCCAGGAGGTCTCCCAGCACAGCAGGATCGGGGTGGGGTTGCCCCACGCTTCCAGGCGGGCGGCCACCATCCGCAGCGCCAGCAGCACGTCCTTGGCCGGGGCCTGGCCCGGCACGGTGTCGTGTGCGGGGGCCAGCGTCGTGGTGAACGCCACCCCGCGCCCGGCGACCGCCAAGCGGTGCGGTTCGCCGATGTCGTCGACCATCAGCAGCACCGCCTGGTGGTCACGCAGCTGCTGGACGTGGTGGGCGGCCTGGTCGAACGCGCCCTGGTGGTGACGGCGAAACACCGCGCGCACCGCCCGGCAGCGGCCGCAGGTGCGGCCTTTGCCCAGCGGCTCCTCCTCGCGGCGCGCACACAGGCGGCACACGTGCTGCAGCTCGCGCGCTCGGTTCAGCGCCGCGCGCTGAGCCGCCGACACCGGCCGCTTGGGCACGGTGGCCGCCAACACGTACAGCGGGGCGTAGCAGTTGCCGTGGTAGAGCACCTGCCCGACCGGGCGGGCGCCGGGCGCGGGCTTGCGCGGCGGCGTCAGGCGGGCCAGCTCGGTGCGGGTGTACAGGTAGGCCGGGACCTTATCCCAGGAGGTGTAGCGGGGAACGCCGTCCAGGGCGGGCCGGTAGCTGCTGCTCACGCCACGGCTTCCGTTCGGGCGGCCCGGCCGGAACGGCAGGTGCGACGACGGATCAGCTTCTGGCGCTCCTCGGCGGTCAGCCCGGCACGGATGCCGTGCTGGTCGAAGGGGCCCAACGCCAGCTCGGTCTCCAAGCAGAACTCCACGACCGGGCACCACGCGCACAGGTCCTTGGCCTCCTCCTCACGGGCCGCGGCCTCTTTGGGAGACTCGCGGCGGCCGTCCTCGGGGCCGAACCACAACTCGATCGGCGTGCCCAGGCACGGCCGGGCGTTCCAGTCGGCGGGTTCTCGCTGCCAGGTCAGCTTCGGCGGCGGGGTGGACTGGGTGGTCTTCATCGGCGGTCAACTCCTTGCGGTCACAGGTGGAAAGGGTGGGAAGCACGAAGTGCTCCGCCCGTGAGGAAGCCGGGCGGAGCACTTCGCGAGAAGGGGAGAGAGCGGGGGTCAGCCGATCAGATGCCGGTGGAGGCGGGAGCGTCGTTGCTGGTACCGGACGGGGCGGGCCAGTCGTCGGGAGCGCTGGCGTTCCGCAGCTTGCGCGCCAGCGTCCGCAACGTCGTGGCGGCCGGGAGCTCGCTGGCCGGGTCGGGACCGGTGCCCAGCAGGGACTGAACGGCCGCGCCGAAGGCGACCACCTCGGCGCTGGTCAGCAACACCACGCAGCGGCCGGTGGGGGAGAACGGTGTGGCCAGGGCGGCGTCGATGTGGTGCGGCAGGCCGGGGTCCTCCAGCGGCAGGGTGAACAGCGGGTCGTAGCCGTTGAACAGCATCCGCACCTGCCACCGCTCCAACCGCCAGGCGGCCGGGTCGGGGTCGGGGTCGGCCTGCTCCAGCACCACCATCAGGTCCGGGCCCTCGGCGCAGGGCAGCGACCACAGCAGCATCAGACAGTCGAACGACTCCAGCTCGAACCCGTGCAGGCACAGCCGGGTGTTCAGATCGGCCAGCAGAGAGCGCGCCGGACCGCGCGAGGTGGCGTGAGGCAAGGGGATGGTCATCGCGGATTCTCCGTTCCGGAGGCCGCCAAGGCAGCGGCCAGGGCCTTTTCCCGGGCGCGGGCGATCTGGTGCACGGCGAGCGGAACCGGCGGGCGCGGCTTGGTGAACTGCGGGGCCGAACGGCGGGTGCTGGCGTCGGCGACGACCTGGGCCAGCTGCTCACGCCAGGTGTCGTAGGAGATGTTGACGATGACGCGCTGGCCACTACCTGGGCAGCGGGGAACGCGACCGTCGATGGGACGGCGGCGCCGATCGCGGTGCGGGTGGACCATGTGGCGCTTGAGGGCCACCCACCAACCGCAGTCGGGACACACGATCAGCGTTTCCGGGCCCTCGGGGGGACGGCCCTTGGTCTTCGGCTTGGGCCTCAGGCGCAGGTCCAGGTGGGTGATGGGGAGATCGCTGGCGTAGATCGGGGGGCGGCCGTTGTGTCGCATCGGCACCTCCAGGGATCAAGAGGACGCTGGGGTCTCACGCACTCCAGGCCGCACCGACCGAAACCGGTCGATGCCTCCTGGGCAGCGCAAGCGCCGCACGAAGGTGGTGCTCGTGGACCGGGTCGCGGAGACCTCGTAGTTCGTCCTCCCGCAGATGGGCCACGTGCAGTTGTTCATCCGGCGACGTCCGGTGAACTTCGGCTACGTCTGAGCTTATGCACATAGCTCAACCATGTACATATGGCTGAAGAGTTAGATCGATGTAACCCATCGCCTGGTGTGGTCCACTGGGCGTACCAGGCGACGCAACGTGTGGAAGGAATGGGGCGTGACCGACGAGATCCCTCGCACCGCCTACGAAGAGGTGGCCGACAAGCTTCGCGCCCAGATCGAAAGCGGCACCCTCAGGGTCGGAGACGCGATCCCCTCAACCGCACAGATCTGCAAGGACTATGGGGTGTCCACCACAGTGGCGCGGCGGGCGGTCTCCGAGCTTCAATCGGCCGGACTGCTCATCGGAAGAGCAGGCAAAGGCGTGTATGTGAAGGCCACCCCGAAAGAGGTGGAAAACCGGAAGGTTGACCTTGACGGCCTTGTCCAGCAGGTCGGAGAGCTTCGAGCAACGGTCGAAGAGATCCAAGCAGCTCGTGATGAACGAGTCGATGCAGAGCTAGGACGCTTGCGACGGCAGGTCGGGCTCATCCACACCCAGCTCATGGACCTGTACGCACGGCTGGGTCAGAGCTATCCACACGAGAGTCTGGCGGAGTTCGAGAACGAGACTCCGCCTGACCGTGAATCGACCAACCGCCGTACCGGCACCTGAACGCCTTGACCTGGAGCCCCCCATGACCAGCCAGGAGAACTACGGCGAGCTCATCGACCTACGCGGGCGGGCGGCCTACCGGCCTGACGTCGCCTCCCTCGCACGCAGCCAGCTCGCCGCAGCGCGAGCTGAAGCGAAGCTGACCGAAGAAGAGTTCGCGGAGCTGCTCAGCCCCATGCTGGGGTGGCCGGTGACCGCCGAAGCGGTACACGCATGGGAAACGGTGACCGTCCCGCCTGGCGACGCACTCGTGGCGGCGGGCCTGGTCCGTCACTCAACGCCCACGACACCAGCCACCCAACCGTCCGTGGACCTTGTCGGGCAGCTCATAAGCGATCGCTTCTCCGACGTCACGGCGGTGTACGCGAGCCGTTCCGAGTTCATGTCGTCCATGCCTCCGCACCGCTTGTTCGACGGGGCGAAAAGCATCGACGCTGTTGGCCTATCCCTCAATCTGATTTGCCAGCAGTACTCCTTGCCTAGCCTGTGCTCGCTCCTGGAGTCGGGGACGACGATCAGGTGCCTGTTCCTCGATCCAGAAGGAGAGGGGATCAAGCGGCGCGAGGAAGAGGAGCGGTACCCTCCCGGCCATCTATCAGCGTTGAACGCTCTCAACATCCAGACTCTTCAGCAACGTGTCCTCGGCCAGATCTCCCCAGAGGCGCAGGCACGGCTACAGATCGCCTTGTATGACGAGACGATCAGGTTCAACGTCATCACAGTGGACGCACGGCTCTGCGTGGTCCAGCCGTACCTCCCCGAGACAAGGGGAGTCGACTCTCCCACAATCCTCGTCCAGCGGCGTTGGCCGACCGCCGGCCTCTTCCCCATCTTCGGCCAAGTGTTCACCTCACTCTGGGAGCGGAGCGTTCGTCTATGACCGACCTGAAAGACCTGCTGCCGATCGCCCAGGCCGCGGTGGACCTCGCGAGCCGCTTCATCAAGGAGCATCCCGTCGAACGTGTCGTCTCCAAGGGAGACCGCGACATGGCCTCGGACGTGGACGTCAAGGTCGAACGCGCAGTCCGCGACTTCTTGCAGACCGAGACGCCTCACATGGCTTTCCTCGGGGAGGAGGACGGCGGCGACGGCAGCTCGGAGCTGTCCTGGGTGCTCGACCCGATCGATGGCACCGCCAATTTTGTGCGCGGCATCCCGCTGTGCGCTGTTTCCCTGGCGGTTCTACATCACGGGAGGCCAGCGCTCGGGGTGATCGAACTGCCCTTCCTCCAAGGGATCCAATACCACGCCGTCGAAGGGCATGGGGCGTTCAGAGACGGCGCGGCCATCTCCGCGAGCACAACGAAGTCCTTGCCGGACGCGATCGTGGCCGTCGGCGACTACGCGGTAGGAGTTGACGCCGCTGCCAAAAACCGGCGACGGCTCGCTCTGACCACTCTGCTGGCAGATCGCGTGCAGCGCGTCCGAATGTTCGGAACCGCCGCCATCGACTTGGCCTGGGCCGCCGAAGGCAGGATCGACGCGTGTATGTCGTTGTCCAACAAGCCGTGGGACGTTGCGGCAGGCGTCATCATCTCTCGGGAAGCCGGGGCCGATGTTGTCGGTCTGGCTGGCGAGGAACACTATGCAAATTCCGAGGCGACCATTGCAGTCACCCCCACTCTCCGGTCTGGCCTCTTCGAACTGATCGAAAGCGCAATCAAGGACGCAGACGGTAGCGAATCTCATGAGAACGCCCCCCAGTGACTCGGCAGGGATCTCAACGGCTCGGCGGTGAAGAACTGCCCCGGTTGCTGAGTTAGCCGCCGCAGAGCTCGGAGTCTGATACGCGCTCGCCATTGGGGCTGTCGGGCAGGTTAGATGATCTTCCCTTGACCTCCCAAAGATGTGGAGCCAGCCTATAGGCAGACGGGTCTGCTGCTGAGATCATGGAGGCGCACGCTCATGAAGCACAATGGAAGGCCGCCCATCACGGCAACTTCGTTGGCTCCGGCGAATATCAACCTTTATCCGGGCGAGAAGCCTTCTGCTGCGTGCCCGGATTGCGGCCGATGGCGTTTCATTCGCAGGCACATGCTCTGGCCTCATCGGACAGAAGACGGGAAGAGTAGGTGCCCAGGAAGCGGTCAGCGGATCATCATCGACCTTACTCCGGAACAGTGGCTCGATCTTGCAAACGGCGTCAACAAGGAAGGGCCGAAAAGTATTCGGGCTGTGAGTGGAGGACTTCCAGGGCTTGGTAAGAAGAGATAGTGCCGTTCTCCACGTCGGCCTCCTACGTCGAGCTGGCGACGTTGAATCGCCGCCGTATGCCCTGGCAGTAGGCACCGATTGGCGTCAGTGGTCGTCCCGGAAACAAAAAGGCAGCCCTCGAACGGAGGGCTGCCTTTGGCACGGAGCGCCAGCACGATCACGTGTTCGGGCGGACGTACAAGCTGTCGATCTCTTCGCCCGCCAGGCGGTAGAAGATTGTGACGTAGGCCGTCGTCAGGCGGTAGGTGTCAGGGACCGGCTCATAGCTTTCGGAGTTGGGGGGCAGTGGGTTGCCATGAGGCCGCCGACCGCGAATAAGGAGTTCTGGTGGTGTCGCTGAGCCGTGAAGCCGCAGCTGCGAGGGCACGGTCAACGGACGGACCCCTAATGCCTATCGGGCCCCACTGACAAAACAGCCCTTGTACGAGTCACCTCCGCCTGCGCGGAGAGAACGAGGACATCGAGACGCCCGACCTCGCCACCGACGGACCACCTCCGCCTGCGCGGAGAGAACGCGATGATCTCGCGCAGGTCCTCGTCGCTGAACGGACCACCTCCGCCTGCGCGGAGAGAACGGGAGCTTCACGACGGCCGTCCCGGCCAGTGACGGACCGCCTCCGCCTGCGCGGAGAGAACGTGACGGTGACCTGCACGTTCTTGGACCGGATCGGACCACCTCCGCCTGCGCGGAGAGAACCGGAGCGGCGAACTCCTACGGGACCTTCCAGCGGACCACCTCCGCCTGCGCGGAGAGAACACCTACCTGATGGGCATCGTGACCGGCGTCCACGGACCACCTCCGCCTGCGCGGAGAGAGCCTGGATCATGGTGCTACCTCCGGGGCGGCGTGCGGACCACCTCCGCCTGCGCGGAGAGAACCAGGTCAGGGCCCCCGACACCCCTTGTGCTGCAGGACCACCTCCACCTGCGCGGAGAGAACAAGAACTCGTTTGGTGAGTCGTGGGATTGGGTCGAACCACCTCCGCCTGCGCGGAGAGAACTCGGTGAGCAGGTCAACCACGGTGCTGAGGGTCGGACCACCTCCGCCTGCGCGGAGAGAACGCGGCTGCGGCAGCTCGCGTGCGAGATCCTTGAGGACCACCTCCGCCTGCGCGGAGAGAACTCCAGCGTCCCGATGAACACCGGCAGGCCGAGCGGACCACCTCCGCCTGCGCGGAGAGAACCGGATATACCGTTCCGCTCGGCAGCCCGGTCGCGGACCATCTCCGCCTGCGCGGAGAGAACACGGCCAGGGGCAGGGTGGTGCGGGTGCGGGTCGGACCACCTCCGCCTGCGCGGAGAGAACCAAGTAATGGCCAGAAGCCACGACGGCGAGGACGGACCACCTCCGCCTGCGCGGAGAGAACCTGGTGGATGTAGCCGGGGCTGAGCCCTTGCTCGGACCACCTCCGCCTGCGCGGAGAGAACCGCTGGCCGTACAGCCGCAGCACCGATTCGAGCGGACCACCTCCGCCTGCGCGGAGAGAACACGAGGTTGGGGCGGTCGGCGACGAACACGCCCGGACCACCTCCGCCTGCACGGAGAGAACCACCCCGCCAACGTCCGCGAGGACCTGGGCGACGGACCACCTCCGCCTGCGCGGAGAGAACACCACGAGCACCGGCGACAGCGCGACCAGCACCGGACCACCTCCGCCTGCGCGGAGAGAACGGGATCTTGGCCGACCTGCGCGGCGTGGGCCCGGGACCACCTCCGCCTGCGCGGAGAGAACACCGCCATATATAGAGCCGTGCGGATGTAGTTCGGACCACCTCCGCCTGCGCGGAGAGAACGCCGGGAATCCGGCCGGGTCCTCAGCCCTGTGCGGACCACCTCCGCCTGCGCGGAGGGAACTTCGGGCACCTGGGCCACGAGATCCTGACCCGCGGACCACCTCCGCCTACGCGGAGAGAACCAGGCGGCGGATGCTTCTGCGTCGCGCACAGCCGGACCACCTCCGCCTGCGCGGAGAGAACCTACCTGAGAACGTAACCCGCCTGCGCGATGCCGGACCACCTCCGCCTGCGCGGAGAGAACACCGGCGCCGGCACCAAGAAGACCGGCATCGGCGGACCACCTCCGCCTGCGCGGAGAGAACACCGACGCCGAGCGGGACGGCGCCGTGAGCGGCGGACCACCTCCGCCTGCGCGGAGAGAACGTCAGCCACCTAGACCCCCAACTCCCATGCCGCGGACCACCTCCGCCTGCGCGGAGAGAACGGGGTGAACGGGGTCCGCAGCTCGATCACGCGCGGACCACCTCCGCCTGCGCGGAGAGAACCCGTGCCATGCTCACCCCTCCGATCAGGCGCTCGGACCACCTCCGCCTGCGCGGAGAGAACTGCACCGCGGTGCCGACGTCGGACCGCTCGTCCGGACCACCTCCGCCTGCGTGGAGAGAACGCCGCCCGGTTCTCGGCGGCCAAGTGGGTCCACGGACCACCTCCGCCTGCGCGGAGAGAACAGCGCACGCGCCTGCTGGCTGGTGACGCTGTACGGACCACCTCCGCCTGCGCGGAGAGAACGACGCCGCAAAGTACGCCCGCCAGGCCGCCGCCGGACCACCTCCGCCTGCGCGGAGAGAACCGTAGCCATGGCGAGGTCGAGATGGACGGCGACGGACCACCTCCGCCTGCGCGGAGAGAACACGGATACCACCATCATGGCCAGGCCCGCGACCGGACCACCTCCGCCTGCGCGGAGAGAACTGAGACCGGATGGCAGTAGCGGGTCACTCCTGCGGACCACCTCCGCCTGCGCGGAGAGAACGTCCATGACGCGATGATAGATCCCGTCCTCGGCGGACCACCTCCGCCTGCGCGGAGAGAACGCCGCGTTGTTGTTCAGCACGAACACGTCGAGCGGACCACCTCCGCCTGCGCGGAGAGAACTGGACCGCTTACAACGACGTCGTCGACGGCGTCGGACCACCTCCGCCTGCGCGGAGAGAACGGCTCCCAGCATCGCATCGAGCATCTGGTCCACGGACCACCTCCGCCTGCGCGGAGAGAACCGCTACGGCGGGACCCCTCCGGTCTCGGCCGACGGACCACCTCCGCCTGCGCGGAGAGAACATCCTTTCGTGCCCGTGGTGTTCGGCCAGCAGCGGACCACCTCCGCCTGCGCGGAGAGAACTCGGCCGGGCACACCATCCGCTACCGCGCCTGCGGACCACCTCCGCCTGCGCGGAGAGAACGGGTGAGCAGGCTCAGGCGGGCTTCGGCGGCGCGGACCACCTCCGCCTGCGCGGAGAGAGCGAAGTAAGGGTGGCCTTGTCGGTGGGTCGGTGCGGACCACCTCCGCTTGCACGGAGAAGTATGGGGTAGGTGAATCATTCGAAGCTTTGAGCGGGGGTCCTTCCAGGCAAAGATCATCATTGCCTACTTCGTATGAGCGTCAGTAGGCCGCACCCGTATGGACGTGCTCGGCCGATGCCGTGTTGTAGGCCGTCCCAAAAGAGGTCCGGCTCCGTGATGGTCAGGTGACCTTCGAAACGGACGGGTTCGATGGTTACAACGGTTCCGGCTTGTTTGTCACCGCGTCCTCTCGGCAGGCTGCTGATCTGTACGTCGGGAGTGCCGAGCTGGCCGATCGGTACCTCGAAGCCGTACTGGGCGCCTTTGCGGGCCAGCCATCCCAGGCGTGCGGTTTCGTCGCGGAGGGGGAGGTGGCGGCCGGAGCGGCGTTTGCCGTCGGCGCGGGTTTTGGTGTCGACGTTGCGGGTGGGGTTGCCTGTGAGCCGGAACGCGAAGCGCCGCCCAGGGGTGAGCAGTTCCCGGAGGGGAGCCAGGGTTCTGAGGCGGGGAGGCTCGGTCAGGTAGCCGGCGGGGAGTTTGGCCCAGTCCGGAGCGGTGGTGGATTGGACCAGCAGGATCGGGGGGTGGCCGGGATCGGCGTCCCAGCGCCACAGCACGCCGTGCGCCAGTCGTCCTGGGCCGTCGATGTTGGGGAAGGCGCTCATGACGCGTTGGTGCGTTTTGTGCAGGTCGGCGAGGTCGCGGAGGACACGAGGAGAGGAGAGTTCTGGGGTAAGGCGGCTCAGGTACACCTTGTTCCTCGCTCGGGTGTCTGGCTGAGCAGGGCGTCTGTCAGCGGGATGAGTTCGGTGCGGATGTGGCGTCTGCCGTAGCGGCGGGCGCCGTCGACGAAGGAGATCGGCTGGTCGTTGAGGACAGCCGTGCCGGGCTCAGGGGGGATTTCGATGACGCAGCGCAGGAGGAGGGGGGCTCCGTCCTGGAGTTCTTCGTGGGCTTTGGTGCGGAGCGCCGGTTGGTCTTCCAGCCAGGGGTGGGTGCGGACTGCTTGCTCGGCGGGATCGGAGGTGGTGCCGATGAGCAGGTCGGGCGGTGCGGGAAAGGCTCGGCGGCCCAGGAAGAGCGGGAAGACGGGGCGTCGCAGAGCGGTGGCCAGTTGGTCGATGAAGGGGGCAGGTCCGGTGAGGGCGGCCAGGAAGCAGGCGTCGGCGAGGTAGTACCGGTTGGAGATGATGGTGCGGTGGTTCTTGCCCATGGTGTTGGGGACGTTCTGGGCGGCCTGGTAGTCGCGTTCGATGCGTCCTTCGCGGTCGGCCCGCACGGCCATGCGCAGGGCCGCCAGGTCGGCGGGGTCGACGTCGCGGGTACGTCCCAGGGCTGCCGCCAGCAGGCCAGCCACTCCTGATTTGGTCGGTTCGGTGATGGTGTCGCGGTGTTCGAAGCGGGAGTGGGCGCCCCAGGACTGCATGGGAGCGCTGAGCCTGAGCAGCAGGGTTGAGGAGGTCACTGCAGCGTTCCGGCGATGCTGGTGATGAGCTCGGACACCGACTGCACGGTGGTGATGTCCTTGGCGGTGACGTCGGCGTCGATCGTCAGCAGGGTGGCGGTGTGACCGTCGCTGCCGTAGGCGGCGGTGAGCTTGCCGTAGTAGGCCAGCAGGGCTTCGGCCGAGCGCTGGACGATGCTGGGGGCGCCGTTGACGTGGGGCGGGGCAATGGGGGCGGCGAACGCGTTGGCCAGGTTCCAGGTGCCGACCGGGCGGGTCACGGCCAGGATCAGCGAGGGCGGGTTGTGCGCCGCCATGGAGTTCTGTTTGCCGGTGGGGACTGCGTGGATGAACGCCTGGGCCCAGGCGAGGGTGCCGCGGTGGGCCAGGTCGGTGTCGCCGTCGAGGTTGGTGGTGAGTTGGTGCAGGTCGAGGTTGGCGTACCGGTAGTAGCAGGCGGAGTTGAACTCGATGGTGCCGATCATGCCCGCGCCGGTCTTGTCGGCGCCGAGCAGGTCGTCGACGGCGGTGTAGTAGTCGTACTGGGCGGTGGCGGTGTGGGTGGACAGGGCGTGGGCGACCTGGCTGGCCGCCTCGACGTTGAAGCCCTTGTTGTCGGAGATCATCCGGCCGAACAGGGCGACGTCGACGGCGCGGGAGGCGTCGACCAGCTCGCGGAGTTCGGTGATGTCGCCGCCTTTGCCGCCCTTGACCTTCTTGCCGCCGGCCTTGGTCAGCAGGGTGTCCCAGTGCTGGGTGCAGATGTCGGCGAGGCGGGCGGCGGCGTCGGAGCGGACGAACAGCAGGTATTCGGATTCGCCGGTCTTGTCCTTGACGCCGAGGCCGAGCTCGTTGAGGGCGGCCGCGGCGACTGCTTTGGCCGAGGCGGGGTCGTGGTCGCGGGACTCCAGAAGTGCGGCCGCCTCGTTGGCCAGCTGGCGGGTGCGGACGCCGACTTCGGCCGGGGTGAGGCCGTAGTCGGGCAGGGCCAGGCGCGTGGTGCGCTTGAGGCACTGGCTGGAGATCCTGGCCCGCTGGACGCCGCCGAAGGTGGCTGACTTGGGGGAGCCGGTGTCGTCGCGGTTGAGGTTGGAGGGGGCGAAGGACTGCAGGATGTGCAGCTCGACGATCATTTGTTCTCCTCGGTGGGGGTGGTGTTGGCGTGTGCGTGCCGGTGGTAGTCGGCCATCCAGCGCAGGCGGATCTCTTCGCCGCGGGTCATGCCGCGGGCGGTGAGTCGGGGGTCGTCCCAGCCGATGACGTCGGACAGCAACTGGACGTAGTCGACGGGCACGGATTTGGTGGCAAGCAGGGTGATGGCTTGCCGGAGGTGGTGGTGCAGGGCGTTGCGGTCGGCGGCCACTAGAACTTCCAGGCGTTTGTCCACCGAGGAGTTCTCGGCTCCGGCGCCGTCGCGGGCCCGGCGGAAACGCCCTAGGGAGGCGCCCAGGTTTCCCGCGCCGGCCTGGTGGTGGGGGTGCAGGGCGAGCAGGCTGGCGGTCAGCAGGGTGTGGCGCACCGTGGTCATGCTGAGGTCGTCGGGGGCGGCGCGCAGCACCACGCCGGCGGCGGCCACCGACGGGGGCCTGGTCGTGGTGTAGCGGCGCAGTTCGGCCAGCACGCCGGGGTTGCCCTTGCGGGTGGTGGTGGGCACCAGCCGGTGCACCGAATCGATGACTCGTGCCCCCCACCAGGTGGGCGCGGGCTGGGGTGTGGTTGTGCTGTCGGTCATGGGCGCTCTCCGCTGGCCAACGCGTTGAGGTGTTCGCGTAGGCGGTGATGGAAGGTGTTGGTGATGCGGCCTCGGACGGTCAGGCTGCGTGGACCGCTGGGGGCGGTGGCGATCACTGCGGCGAAGGTGGTGGTGGCGGCGCTGTGGAGCCGTTGTCGCCACAGGTCGCTGGCGTGGGTGTGCTGGTGGCTGGCCAGCAGGTGGACGAAGGTGTCGAAGGCGGGGGTCAGGGCCGTCCAGTAGGTGTCGAGCTGGTGGGGTCGCCAGCCTTTCTTCGCCTCGTCCTTGATCTCCTTGTCGGTCTTGAACTCGGCGCGCAGCCAACGCGCCATGCTGATGAGCAGGGCCTCGATGTGCTCGGCGGTCTCCAGGGCGCTGCGCAGGGCCTCCAGGCCGGGCGAGTCGCCGGGACGTAGCAGCTGCGGGGGAAGCGGGAGGCTCTCGGCACGCCAGGCGATGTATTTGGCCTGGTTGGCTGTCTGGCCGAAGGCCAGGACCGGGACCAGTTCGGGCAGGGTGAACGCGCCGCTCTCGTCCAGCCGGTACAGCCATTCCAGCGTGCGGGGGGCGTGGTCCTCCCGGACGGCCAAGGCCATGCTGTCGCGCCACAGTGTGCGGTGCGGGTTCAACCGCAGGGTGGTGACGTCTCCGTCTTTGGCCTCGATGTAGGCCATCTGCTGCTCCACGTCCCGCGGCTGGAAGGCCGGATGCGGGGCGTCGCCCGGGCAGATGGCCACGCCGGTGACCTTCGGCTCGACGTCGGGGTCCGCGGAGATTTGGAGCAGGACCCGGCGGGACTGCCAGGTCAGCCAGTCGGTCCAGCCGCGCGGCACGCGCTGGCGGGGGGAGCCCGGCGGCAGGTCGCTCTCCCAGGCGGGGGCGTCCTGGGCGCGTGTGCCCAACGGCCGCTCTCGGTCAGGGGCGTACTGGACGAGGTTGAGCAGCAGCGTTTCGCGCAGGGTGGCACCGGCGGCCAGGATGATCGCCGATCGCGCGCAGGGGCCGTCCTTGGCCGATTTGGGATGGCCGGGGAAAGGCGTTTTCATCCCACCCAGGTCGAAGGCATGGAGGGCCACCAGCCGGCGGGCGGCTTCGGCGAGGGTCAGCGCCACCGGGGTGGTGGCTGTGGTGTGGTCGAACAAGGTGACGTTGCTGCCCGAGGCCATGCTCGGGATCAACGCCGCAGGGGTGCCGAAGGTCAGCCGTGCCAGGTCGGGGCACTGGTAGAACGGTTCGGAGCCCAGCAGGTCGAACCGGTGGCGCCAGCCCGCCAGATAGTCGGTGATGGCGGCCTCGGGCAGGGTTTCGGCGTCCCAAAGGCGTTTCCAGGCTGCTTGGTCGGGTGGGCCCAGGGCCCGGTGGAGCACGGCCAGCAATAGCCGGTGCAGGGCCGCGGTCACCGTGGGGGTGTCGGCGGCGATGCTGTCCAGGGTGTGCGCCTGGGTGAGGGCCTGGCTCAGGGAGACCTCTTGGGCGGGGCCCTGGCATTGCTGGACGGGGATCCAGGGTTCATCGATCAGGTTGAAGGTGTGAGCGGCGACGGTGATCACTTCCTTGAGGTGGGAGGTGCGGGGTCGGTGCGTAGGCCGAGGATGTGGTCGTAGGCGACGTTGATGGCGTCGACGTGACCGGTTCCGTTCTGCAGGACGAGCGCGCGATGCTCGGCCAGCCAGGCGGACCGCGCCCATGACTGGGGAGGCTCTGCCCGGGCCAGGGCGCGCACCAGGCGGTGAGGACTGGAAACCGGCAGGGCAGCGCGGATGAGCGCCGTCTCCGTTGCCGAGTTCGGGGGCTGGTCGAGCAGGAACTCCGGGCCGCCGGTTACGGGCCGGACCCGACCGTCCGGACGCTGTTCCAGCAGCACCACATCGACGGCGGGCTGCCCCAGCCGGGTGAGCCCGGAGTCGGCCAGGTCGTCGGTGTCGGGCAGCGCGGTGAACTCGTGCAGCTCCTCCGGGTCGGGGGAGGGGATGCAGCGGTTGGCCGCCAGGTGCTGGTGGTCTTGGTGCTCTCGGTGTTGTTGCGC
Organism: Actinomadura kijaniata NBRC 14229; assembly: GCF_001552175.1. Taxonomy (GTDB): domain Bacteria; phylum Actinomycetota; class Actinomycetes; order Streptosporangiales; family Streptosporangiaceae; genus Spirillospora; species Spirillospora kijaniata. Next base: position 45,539 of record NZ_BCQR01000009.1, on the reverse strand, counting down.
CAGGGCTTCGGCGTAGCCGTCACGGTCTTGAAGATCCAGGGCCGGTTCGGTGTCGCCGTAGACGCTTTCGGTGAGCAGGCGGATATCGCCCGGCACGTGCAGGCAAGAGCGGTCGCGCAGGGCATACCAGGAGGCCAGCAATGTGCGTTGGCCGTAGACGCTGACGCTGCCGGCAGGGAAGACGGCCGGGCGTTCGGACTCGACACCGACCAACACCAGCCGCGGCTTGGTCAGGCCGCGGGGCCGCTGGGGACGGTCGTGCCGGTGCAGGCGGCCGATCCGTTGCAGCACCAGGTCAACCGGTGCCAGATCGGAGACCAGCAGGTCGAAGTCCAGATCCAGGCTCTGTTCGATCACCTGGGTGGCGATCACGATCGCTTGCTTGGGGCGGTCGCCGTCCTTGCCGAACAGGGTGAGGATCTGGCGTTCCAGCTCATGGCGCCGCCCGTGTGGGAACCGGGAGTGAAACAGCAGTAGCGTCCCGTCGAAACCCGTTGCCGCCAACGCCTGCTGCAAGTCTTGGGCGCGTCCCACCGTGTTGCACACCACTGCGACGCATCCGCCTTGGCCGATCTGGGCGAGCAGGTAGGCGGCCAGCCGGCGAGGGGTGTCGCCGACACGGCGCTCCAACTGGACTGGCCGGTTGCCGGGCGGGTCCGGCTGCAGCGTGCCCGCGCGTTCCCCACCGGCCCAGGTGATCAGCGGATAGGCGTTGGAGGAGGGCGTCTGCTGCGGGTTCCCCGCCCCACGACTCCACGCCGCTACCAGCCGACTGCGTCGTACCGCAGGCAGCGTCGCCGACAGCAGTACCACCGGGACCTGATGGCGCCCCAGCCATTCCAGCAGGCGCTCCATCAGCACCGACATGTAGACGTCGTAGGAGTGCACCTCATCGATGACCACGACTTTGTTTTGCAGGCCGAGGTGCATCACGCCGTTGTGCCGGACTCGCAGCACCGCCCGCAGCAACTGGTCCACCGTGCCGACCCCGCACTGCGCCAGCAGGCCCCGCCACCGGGCGGTGAACCAGACATGCGCGCTCACCAACGACGCATCGGAGTCCCCGTCCCCACACACGCCGGTAGGGCGGACGGGGGCCGTGCTCGTCCCGGTCTGCAGCAACTCCAGGAACAGGTCGTTGAGGCCGGCCGCGCCGTGTGCCAGGTGCAGCAGCGTCTCCCCTTCGGAACGACTGCCGAGCAGCCGAGCCATCCGGTCCAACGCCTGGTTGCTGGTCGCCTGAGTCGGCAGCGCGAAGTAGAAACCGCCCAGGCCCAGGCTCTGTACCCAACGCGCCATTGCGTACTGGGCGATCTCGGTCTTACCGCCGCCCATGGTCTCTTCGACCACCACGATGCCAGGGCAGTCGAACAACCCCATGGCATCCAGCTGTTCGAACTTCTGCTGCATCGGCCGGGGAAGTGCTCCTTCGGGAAGCACGTCCTGCATGGTCCTCACCGCAGGCGACCAGCGCTTCCACCCAAGTGCATCAAGCGCACGGGCGGCCCGGGCCCGGCTGACCGCGACGTAGTCGTCGAAGTCCACGGCGGCACCCGCATAGGGGAAGTACCGCTCGTCAGAGGCGATCCAGTCGCTGACGGCGGTCAATCCCTCAAGCAGGGCCGCGGCAGACGCGCTGAGCCGCCACTCGGGACCCACCTGCTGATCCAGCGGAAGCGCCAACCGCCGAGCCAGTTCCATCAACAACTCGTTGCGCCGCTGCTCCCACTCGATGCTCCCGAGCAGCCTCCTGACCTCGGCCCTTCGGGCGATACGGCGCTGCGCAGGTGTGAAGAAGATCCCGTGATGGCCGCCCACCGCGTCGGCCGCCAAGGAGCCAAAGCCCGGCTCGGCCCCGAACTGCTCGACCAGCCAGCGGCGGAGATGCAAGGACGAGACCAGTCCGTGGGGAAGTTTGCTTCGGTGAGCTCGCCACATCGTGTCCGCGATGCCCGCCCTCACCTGCGAAGGAAGCAGGTCTGACCGCAGCATCTGCCACCACGACGCCTTCCCGACATCGTGGGCACCGACCAGGAAGCACACCCACGTCGTGCGATGCCCCTCCGGAATCCCGCCAGCGAGCATGTCGAGTAGCCGCTGCGGCAGGACCCGATCGAACAACACCTCCGCCACGTGCGCGGCATCCAGCATGTGGCACAACAACGGGTGCGGAGTGTTGCCACTGCCAGCCTTGCCCCACACCCAGTTGCTCATGTCGCTCCAAGCACTTAGCAATAAGAGGTGGCGAACTTAACTTCCCTCTTACGGCCAGTCAAGCAATATGCCTAAACTGCACTAGCAGGACCAATCCCCAGATCGCAAAGCAGCCTGGGGGTGGCCCCCACTTGGCAATCGACCAAGTGATGTCCCCGCGCGAGCGGGGGGGCAGGAACGGACTCTACGCAGAGGGTGTGACAGAACTGGTGCCCCGCTTGGAGTGGGCGACAAAAACCTCAAAAAGGTCAAAGTGGACTAATTGTGGATGATGGCTATCGAGGGCATCACAGTCATAATTCTCCGCGCGAGCGGAGGTGGTCCGCTGGCCAAGATGGAGCGCGGCGAATGGGTTCGGTTCTCTCCGCGCGAGCGGAGGTGGTCCGCTCCGCGAGGAACGCCACGGCAACGGCACCGCGTTCTCTCCGCGCGAGCGGAGGCGACCCAATCACGCAGGTTCTGGCGGATGTACTTCCCGCGTGGGGACGGCCCCTAGATACGCTCCCGGAGGACTGGACGCCCTCAGATGCTCCCCGCTCGTGCGGAGGTGATCTAGGTGATGATGACCATGTGAATGTGTGGCTGAAGCGTTCCCCGTGCGTGCAAGGGCGGTGGCTTCAAGGGCGATTTCATCGCTGCGGTGACCTATTTGGGCCCCAAGAGCATTTGCGTTCGCCGCAACTTTGGCGATTGTCCAGGTCACGCTAGGTGTGCGAGTAGGTGGGCATGCGGACTGGCCGACCGCACTGCCCACCTACGGAAGTCAACCCGTGCGCGGATAGAACAGGAGCGGACCGGCGACGAGGGCGGCATCGAGCGGGCCACCTCCGCCTGCGCGGAGAGAATCCCGCCAGCGGGACATGGAGCCTGGTCTCGGGCGGACTACCTCCGCCTGCGCGGAGAGAACGTGGTCTCCGGTACCGGCCTGATCACCCCGACCGGACCACCTCCGCCTGCGCGGAGAGAACAGTTTGTGGATCGCCTGCAGGCTGCCCAGCGCCGGACCACCTCCGCCTGCGCGGAGAGAACGCGGCCCAGTTCGCTTTCGATCTCGGAGCGGACGGACCACCTCCGCCTGCGCGGAGAGAACCCAGCGCAACGCGGGATGAGTTCCTCAACGACCGGACCACCTTCGCCTGCGCGGAGAGAACACGAAGACGCTGCCGCGCTGGCTGCGGATCGGCGGACCACCTCCGCCTGCGCGGAGAGAACCTCGATACCGAGAGTTGGGCAACGAGCGGCTACGGACCACCTCCGCCTGCGCGGAGAGAACTCGGGGGCGCTCGCGGCGCACTGCTCGGCGGCCGGACCACCTCCGCCTGCGCGGAGAGAACCCTGAAACGACGGAGAGACCTTGCCCAGGTCGTGCAGGCCAGCCCAGAAACAGATAAGAGAGCGCGCCTCTTCTCTGGAGATCTTGCTGAAGGGGCCAGACTGAAGTGTGGGAAGGCCATCGACCCACGCATCCCAGAGGGCTCCGGCCACTGCAGCGGTGTCGACGAGGTGACAGACCGCAGGGTAAGGGGCTGGGAGCCCAGCGTGCTTGCCCCACAGGCGCGCATCAACACTCAACATCTGTGGAGGGCCTTGAGGCGGCATGGGCAGCTCCAAAACGGCAGCACTGTCATCGCCCACCGCATCACATGCCACCGACAGAATGTGAGGAGCCCCTCTAAGCTGCTTCCATGACCGCTGTTCACCCGCACCGCAGCGTGAGGTTGCAGAATGGTAACGGTGGTCTTTAAGCGCAGGTCACTAAGTGTTCTCTCCGCGCGAGCGGAGGTGGTCCGTTCTTCAGCATGTACTGCATGGACGCGGCCCCGTTCTCTCCGCGCGAGCGGAGGTGGTCCGTACGACGCGCTGCCCGACGGCGGCGGCGCCCTGTTCTCTCCGCGCGAGCAGAGGTGGTCCGCGCCTGCACGGACTCGACGTGCTCGCCCTTGGGTTCTCTCCGCGCGAGCGGAGGTGGTCCGATCACAGACGGGATCCGGATCACAATGGTCCGGTTCTCTCCGCGCGAGCGGAGGTGGTCCGGCCACGCTGACCGGCATCACGCCGAACGGCACGTTCTCTCCGCGCGAGCGGAGGTGGTCCGGGCTACCTTCTGAGCTGGTGACCTGTTGGGGCGTTCTCTCCGCGCGAGCGGAGGTGGTCCGTCGGCCCCCGAGATGTCGGCCACGTCCACGGGGTTCTCTCCGCGCGAGCGGAGGTGATCCGCAGGAAGACCTCGTCCGAAAGGTCGTCGACCTGTTCTCTCCGCGCGAGTGGAGGTGGTTCGGCGTGGACGACCATGTGGATGTGCGGTTGAAGCGCTCCCCGCGCGGGCGAGGACGGGCTGGCTTCAGGGGCGCTTTCGTTGCTGTGGTGACCTATTTGGGCCCCAAGGGCATTTGCGTTCGCCGCAACTTTGGAGGTCGCCCAGGCCACGCTAGGTGCGCGAGTAGGCGGGCAAGCGGACTGTAAATCCGTCGGCTTAGCCTACGCAGGTTCGAACCCTGCACCCGCCACCTCAGTGGGAACGGCCCCTGACCAGCACGTATGGTCCGGGGCCGTTGGCCTTTCCGGAACCCGCCAGTGCAGCCGGATGCCACGATGTGCCGCCGTCTGTCGCTGGTCGCGGGATATGCGCGGGATGGGCCAAGGGAGCTTTCCCAGGTGGCATCAGGAATAGCGAAGGGCTTCGGGATGATCCGGAGCCCTTCCGTCTGTCGGCGCGTATTCGGCACGATCACTCGCCCAACGCGCCGTCGATCCGCTTGTTCGCCTGCTCCTGCTGGCCCTCGATGCACTTGGCGTAGATGTCCAACAAGACCTTGAGACTGTGGCCCGCTTCCTCGGCGACATCGGTTGCCGGAACGCCCGCGTTCAGCCGCGGCGACACCCCCGCATGCCGCAGGTTGTACGGCCGCCGCGCCGAGGGCGAAGCGAACTGTGCCGGAGTGAACGCCAGCGCGCGGGTTGCGGCCCACACGTCTCCGTAGGCGGTCGAGCCGACGACGCCACCGCGTTCGGTCTGAAAGAGCCGACCATCCGGAGCCGTCCCGAACTCCGCGATGTGCTCTCTGAGCATCTTCACCAGGACGGGCGGGATGGAGACCCTTCGGACCTCGTTCACGGGCCGCAGCTTGAGCCCGCGTTTCTCATGCGTCGTCCCACTGTCCGGCCAGCGCGAGTTGGTCTCAGGAAGCGACTTGGTTAGCCCCAGCCGCGCTCCGGAAGCGGCGGGGGAGAGTGCCGGAGTGGGCGTCGGGCGGGATTGGTCCATGGAAGGGCGGTGGAATTGGTCATTGTGGGGGGCCGAGGTGAGTCGGGAGCCTGGCTCCGTGATCACGGATATTCGATTGCGGGCGGTGTGCTCGCTGATGGTGCCGGTGGCGCGCGAACAGGCGGGCCTTCACGACTACGACGGAGTGCTCCAGGACCTGTCACCCGACGGGGTCCGCCAGGGGCTGGCCGTGCTTGGCGGGAAGCCCTGTTCCGATCCCGACGACGAGGCGCGGCTCGGAGCGGCCGAGGAGACGTTGCGGGTGCGGTTCGGTGAGCTCGAACTGCACCGGCGCGACCCGTCCCTGCACCTGGCCAACCTGGATCCGTCCTGCTACGACCGGGACTACGCGCCCGCCGAGCAGCGTGCGGCGGCCCGCCGCGACCACCTGCGGGCCTGGCCCGACGCCGTGGACGCCGCGATCAAGGCCCTGGACGGGGTCTCGGCCGACCACGCGCGGGACGCCGCGGACACCACCGCCCGCCTGGCCGTCCATGCCGCCGACCCCGCGGCCCGGGACGCGCTCGACCGGTTCGCCGCGCACCTGGCCAGGGCGACCGCCCCGCTGGAACCCATGGGGCGTGTCCCGCTGACCCGGCTGCTGTCGGTGACCGAGGCGGTGGAGGTCGACCTCGACCGCCTCGCCGACCGCGCCGACGCTGAACGGCGCACGTGGCGGGCACGGCTCCAGGACGCCTGCCGCCGGATCGACGCGTCGGCGGACGCCCCCGCGACCGTCGCGGCGCTGCTGGCCGATCACCCGGCCGCCGGTGACCTGGTCGCCGAGACCGCCGCGCTGGTGCAGGAGGCGCGGGAGTGGGCGGCGCGGCACGGCCTCGTCCCCTACGACGACGGAGAGTGCCTGGTCGGCCCGACCTCGCCGGGGCAGCACTGGCAAGTCGCCACGATGACGTGTGCGGCGCCGCACGAACCCGACGGGCCGAGCTGGTTTCGCGTGACACCGCCCGACCCGTCCTGGCCCCTGGACCGCCGTCGGCAGTGGCTCACCCACTACCACCGGGCCGGACTGGCCAACATCGTCCTGCACGAGGTCGCGCCCGGCCACTTCTCCCACGGCCGCGCACTGCGCCGCGCGGTCGGTGAGGTGCGCAGGACGCTGTTCTCCGAGACGTTCACCGAGGGCTGGGCCCACTACACCGAGCAACTCGCCCTGGAGGAGGGGTTCCGGGCGGGCGACCCTCGCTTCGAGGTCGCCGTGGCGCGCGACGCGCTGCTGCGACTGACCCGGTTGAGCTGCGCGGTCGGCCTGCACACCGGCGCGATGACTCTGGAGGAGGCCGCCCACCGGTTCGAGGCCGACGCGTTCGTCCCCGGCCATGCCGCCCGCGTCGCCGCAGCGCGCGTGCTGCGCGATCCTTTGACCGTCGCCTACTCCTGGGGACGCATGGCGATCCTGGACCTGCGTGAACGCGCGAAGGCCGAATGGGGGTCCGGGTTCTCGCTGCCCCGCTTCCACCGCGCCCTGCTCACGCTGGGCGCGCCGCCGATCGGCCTGCTGGACGCCGCGCTGCGTTGAACGCCCAGGCACCCATCTGCCCCCCGCAACGCAAGAAACGGGAGACAGTACGTCCGCATGGAGGTGGTGCAGATGCGGTGGCCAGTGCCACGACGTGTCACGTCGCGTCGGTTTTCGGTGTCTTGAGGGGCATGGTCGAACACAGCACCCTTCACAAGGTCGTGGTCATCGGCGGAGGCTACGCGGGAACGCTCGCCGCCAACCGCCTGCGCATGCGCGCCGACGTCGGCGTCACCCTGGTCAACTCCCGCCCGGAGTTCGTCGAGCGGATCCGGCTGCACCAGTTCGCGGCCGGCGACTACGACGCGGCGATCGACTACGGCACGCTGCTCGGTGACGGCGTCCGGCTGGTGGTCGACAAGGCCATCCGCATCGACACCGCCTCCCGCACGGTGGAGCTGGCGTCGGGCCGCACGCTGGACTACGACTACGTCGTCTACGCGGTCGGCAGCACCGGCGCGGTCCCCGCCTCGGTGCCGGGCGCGGCCGAGTTCGCCCACTCCGTCGCCGAGTTCGAGTACGCCCGGCTGCTGCGCGCCGGGCTGGCGGAGCTGCCGGCCGACGCCCCGATCACCGTGGTCGGCGGCGGGCTGACCGGCGTCGAGACCGCCGCCGAGCTCGCTGGCCAAGGGCGCGCGGTCACCCTGGTCTGCGGCGGGACCCTGGCTCCGGCACTCAGCGCCACCGGCCGCCGATCCGTCGCGACGTGGCTGTCCGAGCACGGCGTCACCGTGCTGGAGACCGGTGTGGTGGCCGAGGTACGGCAGGACGCGGTCGTCCTCACCGACGGATCGGTACGGCAGGGCGCACTCACCATCTGGACGGCCGGTTTCGGCGTGCCGGGCCTGGCGGCGGCCAGCGGGCTGCGCGTCGACGCGCTCGGCCGGTTGGTCACGGACGAAACGCTGGTCAGCGCCGATGACGACCGCGTCATCGCGGCGGGCGATGCCGCCTCGCCGTCGGGGCGGCCGCCGCGGATGAGCTGCCAGGCCGCGGGGTCGCTCGGCGTGCAGGCCGCCGACGCCGTGCTGAGCCGCATCGCGGGGACCACGCCCGCCGTGGCGGAGGTGGTCTTCAAGGGATCGTGCGTCAGCCTGGGCCGGAACGCCGGCGTGATGCAGTACTCCGACCGGGACGACGCCCCTCTGGACTCCATCCTCGACGGGCCCGAGGCCGCGGATCTCAAGGAGCGGCTGTGCCGCAACGCGGTGCTGGGCATCACCCTGGAGGCCCGTGACCCCGGTGCCATCGACCTGAAGAGCGTCGGGCGGGGGGCCGCCGGGATGACCGCGGCGTCATGACCACCGACGAGCACGCCGAACGGTTCACACTGTTGCGGCCGCTGCTGTTCACGATCGTCTACGAGATCCTCGGTTCGGCGACGGAGGCCGACGACGTGCTGCAGGACAGCTACCTGCGGTGGGCGGAGGTGGATCTGTCGAGGGTCTACGACACCAGGTCGTACCTGGGACGGCTGGTGACCCGCCAGGCGCTCAACGCGCTGCGGGCCGGCGCGCGCCGCCGCGAGGACTACGTCGGTGTGTGGCTGCCCGAGCCGCTGCTGCTCGACGAGCACGACCCCTCGGCGGACGTGGTGCTCACCGAGTCGGTGTCGATGGCGATGCTCGTTCTGCTGGAGACGCTCACCCCCGACGAGCGCGCGGTGTTCGTCCTGCGCGAGGTGTTCGGCTTCGGCTACGACGACATCGCCGAGGCGGTGGGCAAGTCCGTCGTCGCGGTGCGCCAGGTGGCGCACCGCGCCCGCGAGCACGTACGGGCGCGGCGCAGGCGGTTCCAGCCCGCGGGGGCCGCCAGGGCCGCGCGGATCACCGAGCGGTTCATGGCGGCGGTGGCCACCGGTGACATGGAGGGCATGCTCGCGCTGCTCGCCCCCGACGTCACCTGGACCGCCGACAGCGGCGGCAAGGTGAGCGCGGTGCGCCGGCCGGTGGTGGGCGCGGAGAGGGTGGTGACGCTCGTCCTGGGCATCTTCCGCGAGGACGTGCGGATCGAGTTCGTGAACTGCAACGGCACGCCCGCGCTCGCCGCCTACGGCGGCGACCGCCTGGAGGCCGTCTTCCTGGCCGACGTCGCCGACGAGAAGATCACCCACTTCTACGTCGTCCGCAACCCCGACAAGCTCCTCGCGCTGGAGGCGCCCCGCCGGATCAGCCGGTAGCGGCGCCTCACACTCCGGGCGGCTGCGTCGTCATAGGAGTGGGCCGAGTTCTCATGCTGGAACAGGAAGGACGAGTGGCGATGCCGACGCAACGCGAGACGGACGAGAGCAGGATCAGGCGTCACATCGACGAGATCGTCGAAGGGATCAGGACCAAGGATCTTGAGGCCCTGAAACGGCTCTACGCGGCGGACGTCGTCTCCTTCGACGTGGAGCCGCCGCTACAGCACGTGGGGGTGGAGGCGAAGGCGAAGAACTGGGCGAACGTGTTCCTGCTCTTCGAGGAGGCGAGCTACGAGGTTTCGGACCTGACGTTCACCGTGGGCGACGACGTGGCGTTCGGGCACGGCTTCGGCCGGCTGAGCGGCACGTTGAAGGACGGGACGGTCACGAAGGGCATGTGGGTCCGGGCCACCTTCGGCTTCCGGAAGATCGACGGCGAATGGCTGATCGTGCACGACCAGGTGTCCGTGCCGTTCGACATGCGGAGCGGCAGAGGGGTGACCGACCTCGAACCCTGACGGGTCGAGGGGACCGCCCCCCGGCGGTCGTTCCGGCTTCGTTCGGTGCGCGACCCGGCGAAGACGGACGCCATGACGAAGGCCCGGCCGACGGCCGGGCCTTCGCCGGTGGCGGGGGAATCCGTCTCGGCGGGCGCTGCGGCCGCGAGAAAAGAAAAGGGAACCGGTAGGTAGGGTCCGCCCAAGTACGGGGTGTTCTGACCTCCTGCGAGAGGAATCGCACCTGTGACCGCCCCTCCACCCTCTGACGAGGACGACGCCGCGTCGATCGCGGCGTCCCGCGCCGAACCGGAACGGTTCGCCGTGATCTTCGATCGGCATTCCGAGGAGATCCACCGCTATGTCGCCTGGCGGCTGGGAGCCGGAACCGCCGACGACGTCGTCGCCGACACGTTCCTGGTCGCCTTCCGCAGGCGCGGCGACTACGACCTGGACCAGACCGACGCGCGGCCCTGGCTGTACGGGATCGCGTCGAACCTGATCAAGGACCATCGGCGGGCCGAGACCCGGCGGCACCGCATGCTCGCCCGCACCCCGGCGGCCCACGCCACCGAGTCGTTCGACGAACGCAGCACCGCCAGGATCGCTGCGCAGAGCATGCAGCCCCGGCTGCGGGCCGTGATCGCGAAACTGTCGGCCGCCGACCGGGACCTGCTGCTCCTGATCGCGTGGGCCGAGCTGAGCTACGAACAGGCCGCCCAGGCGCTGGGTGTGCCGGTCGGCACCGTCCGGTCGCGGCTGCACCGGATCCGCAAGAAGGTCCGCCGGGGACTCGGCGGCATCGACCCCACCAGCATGTTCGAGGAGGCATGGGCATGACCCACGATGAGATCGACCTGATCCGTGCGATCCGTCCCGAAGAGGTCTCCTACGACCCACTGAACAAGGCCCGGGCACGGGCCCGGATGCTGGATGGAAACGCCCACCCGCCCCGCCGTCGGCGCCGCCGGACGACGGCCTTCGCCCTCACCGCCGCGGCGACCGCGGCGACCGCGGCGGTCGCGGCCGCCGTCGTCGGTGTCGGCGACGGCACGCCGGGCCGCCAGGGGAGCGGACCCGCCGCGGCGCCGCCCGACGCCAGGCAGATGGTCCTGGCGGCCGCGCACCAGGCGGAACGGCGGGCGACGGGCCGTTACCTGACCGTCCATGACCGGTCCTGTTTCTCGCTGCCGGTCAGGCACGAGGTCGGCACGTACTTCATCGCGGTCTGCGACGAGCTCTGGCAGTGGCAGGCGCGGGACCGGACCCACGACCGGGCCCGCAACTCGGCGATCTGGTCCCGCGACCTGCCCAGGCGCCCGCTCACCCCCAGGGACGAGGCCCTGTGGAAGAAGGCGGGCTCACCACGGACCTTCCCCTACCAGGAGCTCCCGAAGAAGTTTCCGGACTACTACAAGATCGGGGGCACGCCCTGGAAGGAGGACGCCGGCAAGCGCGACTCGAACTCGGGCAAGTTCTTCGTCCCGGGCCCGGGCAAGGAGTTCTCGGCCCGGCAGATCCAGGAACTGCCCACCGACCCCGAGGCGCTCAGGAAGATCTTCCTGCCCGACCTCGGGAAGCGGACGATCGCGACGGGGCCGGGGGAGGACATCGACCGGCTCAGCGGAGCCGTCTCCGACCTGCCTCTGCCCCCCAAGGTGTGGGCGGGCCTGATCAGGATGCTCACCGGGACCCCGGGGGTCCGCGCGGTCGGCAGGGTCACCGACCCGATCGGCCGCCCCGGGGTGGCGCTGGAGGCCCCCCGGAGCACGTCCGCCCGCGGGGGCCGGGGACCGGTCACGACCATGGAACGGATCATCTTCGCCCCCGGCACCGGCGAGTTGCTCGCATCCGTGTCGACGACCGTCAAGCCGGGAGCCGACATGCCGAAGGTGATGAACTCCCGCGTTCGGATCAGCGCCACGTGGAGCGACACGAAGCCCGGGAGCCCGCCCCGGTGACCCCCGCCCGGACCCGCCCATCGCCCGGCGGTCCCCACGGCGTGGGCGAGGGCCGGCGCACTCGATGACACCGAACCGCCTGCCAAGGGCCTCCGGCACCCCACCGGAGGCCCGTTGGCTTTGCCCGGGAGCTCCAAGGCCGGGGTCGCGGTCGCCATCCGTACGAACGCGCGCACCGTGTCCACGACCTTGGCGCCGGTCATCGCCCGCTTGCAGGTGACCGTGGGGGGTCTGGACGCCGCCGAGCACGGCCGTTCGCGGTGGACTCGATTTCGCTCTCTCGCCGGGGCGGACGGGTGGGGCGCCGGGCGAGAGGATCGTGGGGTGAATCCTTTGCGGGTGTCGCGGCCTCTCATGGGGGTCCCGGCGACTGTGCCGGGGCGGGACCGGGAGGTTGTCATGATCATTGGTGCCGTCGTCGTGGCCGTGCTCGTCTGCGCGTGCGGTGTGACCCTGGCGCGCCGGAGGCGCTCGCGTGGCTGAGACGAGCTGGCCCGGCGCGGAGCTGATCGCCGCCGCGCAGGGCGGGGACGTCGAGTCGATCACCGCGTTGGTGTCCGGCTCGCACCCGCACGTGCGGCGCTTCGCCCGTTCGCTGTGCGCCTCGCCCGAGGACGCCGAGGACGCCGCGCAGGAAGCGTTGATCATCCTGTACCGCAGGATCGGGACGCTGCGGGCCTCCGGCGCGCTGGCCTCGTGGATGTTCCGCATCGTGCGCAACGAGTGCCTGCGGCGGGCGCGGCCGGCGCCGCGGCACCGCGAGCCGCCCCCCGACACCGGCGCGGTGTCGGCCGAGGAGGAGGCGCTGCGGCGCCTGGAGGCGGGCCGGGTGGCGGCCGCGATCGCCGCCCTGCCCGCCGACCAGCGCCGCGTGCTGATCATGCGTGACGTCCAGGGGCACAGCGGACGGGCGGTCGCCGACGCGCTCGGCCTCAGCCTCCCCGCGATGAAGTCACGGCTGCACCGCGCCCGCGCGACCGTGCAGCGCACCCTTCAGGGAACGGACCGAGGAGGCGGCGGATGACCGGTGGACGGAGTTTCGCGAGCGCGTCGCTCGCCCGGCACCTGCTGCGCGGCGCGGTGGGTTTCAGCGCCCTGGTCGGCTCGGTCGCGCTGCTGCCGGTGCTGGGGCCGGTCGGCCTGCTGCTCGCGCCGGTCGGCCTGCTCGCGCTGCGCGGCTGCCCGACCTGCTGGGCGATCGGGCTGGTGCAGACCGTGTCGATGGGCCGGTTGCGCCGCTCCTGCGGTGAGGACGGCTGCGAGCTGACCGTGGCCGAGCCCGTCCGGTCGCGCCGCGGTACTGGCTGAGGGACCGCCGATCCGTGGGACAGGCCCGGCTCCTCGGGGAGAGCCGGGCCCGTCCCGCGGAAAGGGATGTTCTATTTGCGGGGATTAGCCTATTTATACGGTTTTAGCTGGTGGTGATGCTGGCGGGTTTTGTGGCGCATGACCGGAATTCGTGGCGATTTGCTGGCAGCATGTTCGATGCGGGGCGGTGGTGAGGACAGCGCAAGATCGAATGGACCCCGGAATGATGAACGAGAGTCGTACGGATCGGTATGCGGCGGTGGTCTTCCTGCTCAGGCGCTGTCACGGCGTCGCGGGTGAACCCTCCTACACCACCATCGCGAAGGTCGCGGGGGAGAACGACGGGCGGCGCGGGCCCGAGGGCGTGCTGATCGAGGCGATGGGCAAGTCCACGGCCAACGACATCCTGCTCGGCAAGCACAAGCGCGGCCTGCGGTGGCGGGCGGTGGAGACGCTGTGGGCGGTGCTGCACCTCATCGCGAAGGAGAGGGGCCTCGACACCGCCGACATGGTGCCGCGGGACGAGCTGCACCGCTGCTACCACGCCGGGCTGTCGGCGGTCTCGCCGCGGAACGGCGCGCCGTCCCCGCGGGCGGAGGACCCCGGCGCCGACCGTCCCGACGTCGACCTGAACGCCCTGTGCCCCGGCGGACCGGGCGGCCGCGCCGCGCAGCAGGCGGAGGTGGGGAGGCTCCTCGAAGAGATCCGGCGGCGCGGCTCCGACGCGTGGTGGCATGGGTTCCGGGACATCGTCCCCGGCTGGTTCGGGCCGTACCTGACGCTGGAGCCCGAGCTCAGGGACGTTCACACGTACGCGGCCCGCCGCGTCCCCGGCCTGCTGCAGACCCCGGACTACGCGCGGTACGTCATCGCCGACGACCTGCCCCACGCCTCGGCGGCCGAGCTGGACCGCCGCGTGGAGCTGCGGATGCGCCGCCGGCAGGTGCTGCACCGCACCGACCCGCTCAACTACTGGGCCGTCATCGACGAACGCGTCCTGGAGCCGGGCCCCTTCCCCGGCGTGCTGCGCGACCAGGTGGACCACCTGATCGCCATGGCCGAGGTCCGGCACGTCGTCGTGCAGGTGGTGCGGACCGGGGACGCCGAACGCATCATCACCGCCGGCCCGACGACCCTGCTGCGCTTCGGCGAGTCCCGGTACGGCGACCTGGTGTACCTGGAACAGCAGGACCACGGGCTCTACCTGCACGACAACGACGACGTCGCCCACTTCACGAAGAGCATTTTCGACCTGCAGATAGCGGCCCTCCCGCCGAGCAGGAGCCTGGAACTCCTGCGGGAGATCCGTGACCGGCTCCAGCCATGAGATTCCCGGCCCGTGCGCCGGCGCGTCCGGTCTGTTCTGATGGCAGGCGAAAGGGAGTCCGGCGGCACGGAGGCGAGCGATGGCCGACAACGAGCGGGAATTCTGGATCGAGGCGGAAAAGGATCTCTTCGAGGGGATCGACACCACCGTTCCGCACTCGGCGCGGATCTGGAACTACTGGCTCGGCGGCAAGGACAACTTCCCCGTCGACCAGGAGGCCGGGGACCGGTACGCCGCGACGTTCCCGGCCATCCGCGAGCTGGCGCGCGCGTCCCGGGCCTTCATCGGACGCGCCGTGACCTACCTGGCCGCCGAGGAGGGCGTCCGGCAGTTCCTCGACATCGGCACCGGGCTGCCCACCGAGGACAACACCCACCAGGTCGCCCAGCGCGTCGCGCCCGAGGCCCACGTCGTCTACGTCGACAACGACCCGCTCGTCCTCACCCACGCCCGCGCCCTGCTCACCAGTCATCCCCGGGGCGCCACCCACTACATCGACGCCGACCTGCACGAGCCCGAGGACATCCTGACGCGGGCCGGGAAGCTGCTGGGCTTCGACCGTCCGGTTGCGCTGATGCTGATGGGCATCATGGGGCACGTCGAGGACCACGACGAGGCCCGGTCGATCGTCCGGCGGCTGCTGGAGCCGCTGCCCTCGGGCAGCTTCCTCGCCCTCTACGACGGCACCGCGACCGACCCGGCGTTCCTGGAGGCCCAGCAGGGCTACGACGACACCGGCGCGATCCCCTACCGGCTGCGCAGCCCCGAGCGGATCGCCGGGTTCTTCGAGGGACTGGAGCCGGTCGAGCCCGGGGTGGTGCCGTTGCAGCGGTGGCGTCCCGACCCCGGCCCGGTCCCGCCGAAGGACGTGGACGCCTTCTGCGGGGTCGCCCGCAAGCCGTGACGCCCGGCCCCGCCCCGGAACTGTGCCCTGGTAGGTAGAGGCTTGTGGCGATTGGCGGTGGAAGGGACGGGGGAGGACCGGGGCGTGCGGGTGAGTTTCGGAAGTGAGGCCACACCGGGCCGTGTCAACGAGGACTTCGTCGTCGCCGGACCACGCTGGGCGGTGGTGCTGGACGGCGCCACCGCCCCACCCGGGATCGACTCGGGATGCGCGCACGATCCGGGATGGCTCGTGCGGCGGCTCGGCGGCTTCCTGGGCGGACGCCTCGCCGTCGAGGGCGGCGAACCGCTCGCCGACCTGCTCGCCGAGGGCATCAAGGCCGTGGGGGAGATGCACCCGGCCTGCGACCTCGGGAACCCCGACAGCCCCTCGGCCACCGTGGCGATGGTGCGGGTGCTGGACGGGCTCGTCGAGTGGCTGGTGCTCGCCGACTCCCCCGTGGTCGTGGACGACGGCGGGCTCGTCGTCGTGCGCGACGACCGCGTGGACCGCCTGCCCTCCTACACGCTGGAGGCGGTGCGGGCCGCGCGCAACAACGAGGGCGGGTTCTGGGTCGCCGGCACCCGGCCCGAGGCGGCCTACGAGGCGTTGACCGGGGCGCTGCCCGTCGAACGCGTCCGGCGCGTGGGCGTCTTCAGCGACGGCGCCGCCCGCCTGGTCGAGAGGTTCGGGCTGCTCGGCTGGGACGGCCTGCTCGACCTGCTCGACCGGGGCGGGCCGGGGGAGGTCATCCGGCGGACGCGGGAGGTCGAACGCGCCACCGACCCCGGTGGGCGCGGCAAGCGGTTCGACGACGCCACCGCCGTGCTGCTGCGGTTCTAGCCGGCGGCGGGCTTGATGTGCGGCCACCAGCCGGTCAGGTCCTCGGGCAGGTGCAGGCCGTCCAGCGTCAGCGAGCCGGGCAGCATCGGGTGCTTGCGGCCGGCCTTGAACGTGTGCCGGTAGGGCGGCGGGTCCAGCACGAGCACGCGCGTCCCGGCCACGGCGGGGATGTCGGCGGGCGCACCCTCGTTGTAGACGCGTTCGCCGTGGGCGTCGTGCAGGCCCCACGGGCTCTCGATGATCGGCGGGTCGTCGGGGGCGTCGGTGTCGGTGAACCAGGCGATCACCTCCGGCGGGTACGGGTCGCCGGGCATCCCGTAGGAACGGCCGAGCAGCACCCCGCCCAGCAGCACGTGCAGCTGGAAGTTGTCGCCGATCCCGCCGATCGTCACCGTCCAGCCCCGGCCGGTCGCGCGGTCCAGCACCAGCAGGCGTTCGTCCTCCAGGACGCGCAGCAGTGAGGCGACCCACCCCATCTGGTGGCAGTGCTCGGCGAGCCGCCCCACCAGCGCCGCCTTGCCGTCGCGGTCGGTCACCGAGGCGCGCAGTCGCGGCGACCTCGACAGCATCGTGTTCGCCGACAGCGCGAACTTCTCCATCGCGAACCACGACAGCATCGCCCCCACCGGGTCGGGCAGGTGCGGGCTGACGGTGTTCACGATCTCCTGCGAGGGGGCGCCGTCGACCGGGCTCGGCACCGGGGCGCCGGACGCCGAGCGCCACGCCTCCTCGAACGCCGCCGAGGTCTCGGCCACCGTCAGCAGCGCGCGCAGCACCGGCTCGTCCACGCCGAACGTGGCCGCGCCGTTCTCGACCCACGCCCCCGCGATGATCGCCAGCCAGCAGCCCAGGTTCGGCGGGGCGGCGGCGATCCCCTCGCCGAGCCGGGTCATCCCCATCGTCAGCACGGTGGGGGGAGCCTGCTGGGACTCGTGCATCAGCCGCGGCATCAGATCGCTGAACGCCTGGTCCTCGGCGACCGCCGCCCGGACGGTGGCATCCAGGAGCTGGAGGATTTCACTCATGGGGGATCACCCTGGCATACCCAATTCTAGAGCGAAATTCTAGGATGGGGTCATGGATGCTCAGGACTTCGCCGACGTACTGTCCGCCGTCCGCGCCTTCGTGCGCGAACGGGTCGTCCCGCGCGAGGAGGAGATCGAGGAGACCGACGCCATCCCCGCCGACCTCCGCGCCGCCGCCCGGGAGATGGGCCTGTTCGGGTACGCGCTGCCCGAGGAGTACGGCGGGCTCGGCCTGACGGTGGGCGAGGAGGTGCGGCTGGTCTTCGAGCTCGGCTACGCCAGCCCCGCGTTCCGGTCGATGTTCGGCACCGGCAACGGCATCGCCGGGCAGGTCCTCGTGCACGCCGGGACCGCCGAGCAGAAGGCCGAGTGGCTGCCGAGACTGGCGTCCGGCGAGGTCGTGGGGGCGTTCGCGCTCACCGAGGCCGAAGCGGGCTCCGACCCCAGCACCCTCACCACCGCCGCGCGCCGCGACGGCGACGACTACGTGATCGACGGCGCCAAGCGGTTCATCACCAACGCCCCCGAGGCCGACGTGTTCATGGTCTTCGCCCGCACGGGCGGACCGGGGGGCCGGGGCGTCTCCACGTTCCTGGTCCCCGCCGGCGCCGCCGGCCTCGAGATCGGCCCGCCCGACGCCAAGATGGGCCAGCGCGGCGCGCACACCGCCGAGGTGTTCCTCGACGGCGTCCGCGTCCCCGCCACCGCGATGGTCGGCCCCGAGGGCACCGGCTTCCGCACCGCCATGTCCTCGCTGTCGCACGGCCGCCTCAGCATCGCCGCCGTCTGCGTCGGCCTGGCGCAGCGCATCCTGGACGAGACCGTCGCCTACGCGAGGGAACGCGACCAGGGCGGCCACCGCATCGGCGACTACCAGCTCGTCCAGGGCCTCATCGCCGACTCCCAGACCGAGATCTACGCGGGCCGCGCCATGGTCCTGGAGGCCGCCCGCGCCTACGACGCCGGGGAGGACACCAAGCTCGGCCCGTCCTGCGCCAAGTACTTCTGCTCGGAGATGCTCGGCCGCGTCGCCGACCGGGGCGTCCAGGTCTTCGGCGGCATGGGCTACATGCGCGGCGTCGCCGTCGAACGCTTCTACCGCGACGCCCGCCTGTTCCGGATCTACGAGGGCACCAGCCAGATCCAGCAGCTCGTCATCGCCCGCTCCCTGCTGCGCTGACGGGCCGCCGGCGGCCCGCGCCCCCGCTCCGCCAATGATTTCGCATGTGGCGCGCGGGCCATGTATGGTTACACCTGTCGCCGCGACCGGGAGGAAGCGGAGGCGGGACCTGCCCCTTTAGCTCAGTCGGCAGAGCGTCTCCATGGTAAGGAGAAGGTCTACGGTTCGATTCCGTAAAGGGGCTCCAGAGCGACAGCCGCATCCGAGTGACGGATGCGGCTTTCGTCGTTTCCGGGGTCGATCATGAATGCCGCCCCGTCGCGGTGGACCGGGGTCCGCAAGGGTTGCCCGAGCATGCCCGGGAATGTGTATTCTTGGCGTGGCCGCGTCCGGAAGGGCGCTGCTGACCTGCCCCTTTAGCTCAGTCGGCAGAGCGTCTCCATGGTAAGGAGAAGGTCTACGGTTCGATTCCGTAAAGGGGCTCGGTTCCACGAGGGCGTCACCCGCGGGCGGCGCCCTTCGTCGTTCCCGGACCCGTCCCGGAGCCGCCGGACGCGTCGCCGGCCAGCGGTCCGGCGGCGGACCGTTTCGCTCACCCCGGCGCCCTGTGATAGCGTCCCTGCGGTCCGAACGGACGATTCGCAGGTCACCGCGACAGCGGGTAATCTGGGAACCGGTCCGTGACGGACCTCCCGGACCTGAGTCCCCCGCGCGGGGCCCTCACGATTCCGGGGTGCGGTGAACATCCGGTATCCTTTCATTCCGGTCCACCGCGACCATCACGGCGGGGTAGCTCAGTCAGGCAGAGCAAGCGGCTCATAATCGCTGTGTCGCCGGTTCAAGTCCGGCCCTCGCTACTACCTGAGCCTCTCGCCCCCCACCAGGGGGGCGAGAGCGCTGGGTTGATCCAACCACCGGCCGTCTCACGAGGACGGCCGTCGCAACGTCCTTGTCCCTAGCTCAGAAAGGCACTCCATCGTGGCTGCCACCGACGTCCGGCCGAAGATCACGCTGGCCTGCCAGGAGTGCAAGCACCGCAACTACATCACGCGGAAGAACCGGCGCAACGACCCGGACCGCCTGGAGATCAAGAAGTACTGCCCCAACTGCCGCACCCACCGCGCCCACCGGGAAACCCGGTAACCAAGGCCGGTAGAAGTACTGCCCGCTGCGCTTCCACACGGGGCCAGCACCCACCGTGCGCACCGCGAGACCCGATAACTCCGGCTCTCCTCCCCGGCAGCTTCTGAACGCACAGCTTGCCCTGACGTTTTTCAGCCCGCTCTCGCAGATGAACACGCGCGAGGCGGGCTGAACGTCGTTACGGCCCCTTCTCCGGCCGCCCCGCCGCCCCCTCGCCGAACACCGTTCTGTTACCTTCCGATCGACCGGTAAGCGGGTGCTTGGGCGCGGGCACCCGGCACGCGGCCCCTGTCCGACGGTTCTCACGCAAGCGGAGGGACGGATTGCATGGCACTCAACCGTGATTTCATCGGGCGGACGTTCCCGCCCACCGAGCCCTACGAGGTCAGCCGGGTCAAGATCCGCGAGTTCGCGGACGCGATCGGTGACCGCAACCCGGTCTACCGCGACCCCGAGGCCGCCAAGGCCCTCGGCCACCCCGACGTGATCGCGCCCCCGACGTTCCCGATCGTGGTGTCGCTGGGCAACCCGGCCCTCGCCGACCCCGACCTGGGCCTGAACTACGCGATGGTCGTGCACGGCGAGCAGCGCTTCGAGTACACCCGCCCGGTCCGGGCCGGGGACGTGCTCACCTGCACCTCGACCGTCACCGAGATCAAGTCGATCGGCAACAACGAGAAGATGGTCATCGAGACCGACATCAAGACCGCCGACGGCGAACTGGTCTGCAAGACCTACAACACGATCGTGGAACGGGGGGCCTGATGACCGCGCAGGTGAAGTACGCCGACGTCGAGGTCGGCACCGAGATCCCCGCCCAGAGCTACCAGATCGACCGCATGAACCTGGTGATGTACGCCGGCGCCTCCGGCGACTTCAACCCCATCCACTGGCGCGAGTCGCTCGCCAAGGCCGTCGGCCTGCCCGACGTCATCGCGCACGGCATGTACACGATGGCGCAGGGCGGCCGGTTCGTCACCGACTGGGCCGGCGACCCCGGCGCGGTCCTGGACTACGGCGTGCGGTTCTCCGCCCCGGTCGTGGTGCCCGACGAGGGCGGCGCGACGCTGGAGATCTCCGGCAAGGTGGAGCAGAAGCTGGACGACAACCGGGTCGTCGTGGCGCTCACCGCGCGCAGCGCCGACCAGAAGGTGCTGACGCGCGCCAAGGCCGTCGTCCGCCTCGCCTGAGCCCTCCGGGGACTGACGGAACGCCGAGGAAACGCGCCGACATGCGATCGCGTGCGGCCGGGGCCCGTACCATCGCCCTCGGGTGCACGCGATCGTGCCGTCTTACAGGGAGGACAGACCACGTGGCGGTCTTCGCCGAAGAAGTCAACCTCGCCGGGTACACCACACTGCGGCTGGGCGGCCCGGCCCGGCGGTTCGTCGAGGCCACGACCGAGGCCGAGCTGGTCGCCGCCGTCCGCGCCGCCGACGAGGCCGGCGAACCGGTCCTGGTGCTCGGCGGCGGCAGCAACCTGGTGGTCTCCGACGACGGCTTCCCCGGAACGGTCGTCCATGTCGGGACCCGCGGCACCGAGCGGCTGTCCGGCGAGGGCGGCCACGTCACGGTCCGCGTGCAGGCGGGCGAGGAGTGGGACCCGTTCGTCGCGCGCTGCGTCGAGGAGGGCCTGTCGGGCGTGGAGTGCCTGTCGGGCATCCCCGGCCGCGTCGGCGCCACCCCCATCCAGAACGTCGGCGCCTACGGCCAGGACGTCAGCGAGACGATCGTCGAGGTCCGCGCCTACGACCGGCGGACCCGCAAGGTCGTCTCCCTGGACCGCGAGGCGTGCCGCTTCACCTACCGGCACAGCGTGTTCAAGGGCTCGGACCGGTACGTCGTCCTCGACGTCACCTACACGCTGCGCGAGACCGAGGAGTCCCGCCCGGTCGCCTACGCCGAGCTCGCCCGCACGCTGGGCGTGGAGCCCGGCGCCCGCGTCCCGCTGAAGGAGGCCCGCGAGGCCGTCCTGGAGCTGCGGCGCGGCAAGGGCATGGTGCTGGACCCCGCCGACCCCGACACCCGCAGCGCCGGCTCGTTCTTCACCAACCCGATCCTGGAGCCCGACCAGCTCGCCGCCCTGGAACGCCGCGTCGCCGAACGCCTCGGCCCCGACACGGCCCCGCCGCGCTACCCCGAGCCCGACGGCCGCACCAAGACCTCCGCGGCCTGGCTCATCGACCGCGCCGGGTTCGCCAAGGGCCACGCCCGCGGCCCGGTCCGGATCTCCACCAAGCACACCCTCGCGCTCACCAACCCCCACGCCGGGACCACCGCCGACCTGCTGGCGCTCGCCCGCGAGGTCCGCGACGGGGTCCGCGGGGCGTTCGGCGTGGAACTGGTCAACGAACCCGTCTTCGTCGGGGTCTCCCTCTGACGAATGATGCGCGCCTCACGAGGGATGAATTCTCTGCGTGAAGTGCTGTCCTCTGGCAATTGATTTACCCGTGCCGGAAGGCGTCCACTGCGTTCCCACCCGAGCCGTTCGCGCGCATGATGTGTATCAGGGACGGGGTTCTCTTCACCCTCGCGGTGCCCCCGACCGCGGGAGGACCCCGGTGGGGCGGAACAGGATCGTGGCCATTCCGCGTCCCCGGACGGGACTGGGACTGCGCCCTCAGCTGAGTGACGAGGTCGCCACCCGGATCCGGGAGCTGATCATGGAGGGTCGGGTGCGGCCGGGCGAGTTCCTCCGGCTGGAACGGCTGGCCGCCGAGTTCGGCATCAGCGTCACCCCGGTGCGCGAGGCGTTGCAGTCGCTGCGCAGCGAGGGCTTCGTGCAGCTGGAGCCACGCCGCGGCTTCATCGTCGCCCCGCTGTCCAAACGCGACGTCACCGACCTGTTCTGGGTGCAGGCGACGATCGCCGCCGAACTCACCGAACGCGCCGCCGCCCGCGTCACCACCGACACCGTGCGCGAGCTGGCCGCCATCCAGCGGAGCCTGGAGCAGGCGGCCGCCGCCGGCCGTCCCGACCTGGTGGAGGAGCGCAACCACGACTTCCACCGGAAGATCAACCAGGCCGCCGGGTCGCCGAAGCTGGCCTGGTCGCTGGCCTCGGTCGGCCGGTACGTGCCGCGCGGGCTGTACGCGCGGCTGCCCGACTGGCCCGCCCTGGCCGTCCACGACCACCAGCGCGTCCTGGCCGAGCTGCGCCGCGACGCGCCCGCCGCGGCCGGGGCCTGGATGCGCGCCCACATCATGCGCGCGGGCGAACTGCTGGTCGCCCACCTGGAACGCCAGGGGATGTGGCGCCCCGAACTCGACGAGGTCGCCGACTAGTCCACCGGCCGGCTAGCCCGCCGCCGGTGTGCCCAGCCAGGCGTCGACGTCCGCCAGCAGCCGCCGCCGCGTCCCCTCCGGGGCCGACGAACCGCGGATCGACTGGCGGGCCAGCTCCGCCAGCTCCTCGTCGGTGAAGCCGTGCTCGGTGCGCGCCAGCTCGTACTGCCGCGCCAGCCGGGAGCCGAACAGCAGCGGGTCGTCGGCCCCCAGCGCGATCCGGGCGCCCGCCTCGAACAGCGTCCGCACCGGGACCCGCGCCGCCGTCGGCGCGACGCCCAGGCTCACGTTCGACGCCGGGCACACCTCCAGCGTCACGCCCCGCTCCACGACCCGCTCCAGCAGCCGCGGATCCTCCACCGCCCGCACCCCGTGCCCGATCCGGTCGGCCTCCAGGTTGTCCAGGCACTCCCGGACGCTCGCCGGACCCAGCAGCTCGCCCCCGTGCGGCACCGACAGCAGCCCGCCCCGCCTGGCGATCCGGAACGCGCCCTCGAAGTCGTAGGCGCGGCCCCGGCGCTCGTCGTTGGACAGCCCGAACCCCACCACGCCCCGGCCCGCGTACCGCACCGCCAGCCGTGCCAGGGTCTTGGCGTCCAGGGGGTGGCGGGTGCGGTTCGCGGCGACGACCACGCCGATGCCGACGCCGGTCGCCTCCTCCGCGGCGCGCGCGGCGTCCAGCACCAGCTCCACCGTCGGCGTCAGCCCGCCGAACTTCGACGCGTACCCGCTCGGGTCCACCTGGATCTCCAGCCAGCCCGACCCCTCGGCCGCCTCGTCCTCGGCGGTCTCGCGCAGCAGCCGCCGCATGTCCTCGGGGGTCTGGAGCACCGACCGCGCGATGTCGTACAGCCGCTGGAACCGGAACCAGCCCCGCTCGTCGGTCGCGCGCAGCCGGGGCGGCCAGTCCTCCACCAGCGCGTCCGGCAGGTGGACGCCGCGTTCCTTGGCCAGCTCCACCAGCGTCGAGTGCCGCATCGATCCGGTGAAGTGCAGGTGCAGGTGAGCCTTCGGCAACGCCGTCAGGTCGCGGCGCGCGGACGCGGACGGGGGAGTGGGTGCGGGCGAAGTGGTAGGGGCCTCCATGAGCCAATGTTGCCGGATGGCACGCCGTGTCGAACCCCCGGCTCACCAGGACCACCAGTCAGGACTATCCCGGATGGCACGCCGTGGCCATGCCCGCCTGATCCGGCGCGACAAAAAGGATCATGGGCCGGAAGCTCCGGCCCATGATCCTTGGAACGCGCGCCCGGTGGGCTCAGCGCGCTTCGGACAGCAGCTTCCCGACGCGGGACACGCCCTCGACCAGGTCGTCGTCGCCCAGCGCGTAGGACAGGCGGAAGTAGCCCGGCGTGCCGAACGCCTCGCCCGGCACCAGCGCCACCTCGGCCTCCTCCAGGATCAGCGCGGCCAGCTCCACCGAGCTCTCCGGCCGCCGGCCCCGGATCTCCTTGCCGATCAGCTCCCGGACCGAGGGGTAGGCGTAGAACGCGCCCTCCGGCTCGGGGCACACCACGCCCGGGATCTCGTTCAGCATCCGCACCATCGTCCGGCGGCGCCGGTCGAACGCCGTGCGCATCTCCGCCACCGCCGACAGGTCGCCGGTCACCGCCGCCAGCGCCGCGGCCTGGGAGACGTTCGCCACGTTGGAGGTCGCGTGCGACTGGAGGTTGGCGGCGGCCTTCACCACGTCCTGCGGGCCGACCAGCCAGCCCACCCGCCAGCCGGTCATCGCGTAGGTCTTGGCGACGCCGTTGAGCACCAGCGTGCGGTCGGCCAGCTCCGGCACGACCACCGGCATCGAGTGGAACCCGGCGTCCCCGTACACCAGGTGCTCGTAGATCTCGTCGGTGACGACCCACAGGCCGTGCTCGGCGGCCCAGCGGCCGATCGCCTCGATCTCGTCCCGCGCGTAGACCGCGCCGGTCGGGTTCGACGGCGACACGAACAGCAGCACCTTGGTGCGCTCGGTCCGCGCGGCCTCCAGCCGCTCCACGTCCACCCGGTAGCCGGTGGTCTCGTCGGCGACGACGGGCACCGGAACGCCGCCCGCCAGCTTGATGGACTCGGGGTAGGTGGTCCAGTACGGGGTGGGCATGATCACTTCGTCGCCCGGGTCGAGCAGCGCCGCGAACGCCTCGTACACCGCCTGCTTGCCGCCGTTGGTGATCAGCACCTGGGACGCCTCGACCCGCAGGCCGGAGTCCCGCAGCGTCTTGTCGGCCACCGCCTGGCGCAGCTCCGGCAGCCCCCCGGCGGGCGTGTACTTGTGGAACCGCGGGTTGCGCGCGGCCTCGATCGCGGCCTCGACGATGTAGTCCGGGGTCGGGAAGTCGGGCTCGCCCGCGCCGAACCCGATGACCGGACGGCCCGCCGCCTTCAGCGCCTTGGCCTTGGCGTCGACGGCCAGGGTGGCGGACTCGGAGATCGCGGCGATGCGCTTGGAGAGACGAGGACGGTCGATGCTCATGCCCCCATGGTTCCAGACCTCGCGCGGCGACACCGGCGCTATTCGACGGAACCGGGGACCGGGTGTTCCACCGCAGCTCGGAGGCGGTGTCGGCGGGCGCGCCGGGGGAGCGTTCCGAGGCCGGCGGACGGTGGCCGGAAGCGGCGCGGAGGCCGTCCGGTTCGACGCGGGGCCCATCATCGACGTAGACTCACCCTCCTAGTGACGTGCCACCGCATACGGTCCGGTCCACCCAGGCCGTAAGCTGTGACCGATCACGACTCCGATCCCTTAGGATCTGGGGTGCGGGAAAGTCCCCCTGGGGGATGTAGGGCAGTGGCTCAATTGGTAGAGCTCCGGTCTCCAAAACCGGCGGTTGGGGGTTCGAGTCCCTCCTGCCCTGCGAGGTGCGGTGCACGTGCGGCCGTGCTGCTGCGCGCGTGTCGCGCGGGCACGGCATCGCGCGACGACCACGATGTGGTTGAACACGACCTATGAGGTGAACGGCGGCACAATGGCGACTGATACGCACGGCGAGTCCGTGGCCAAGGGCGACGAGAAGGGCAAGTCCGCCTCCAAGCGGACCTCTCCGGCGCTCTTCGTGCGCCAGATCGTCGCCGAGCTGCGCAAGGTCATCTGGCCCACCCGCTCGGAACTGGTCACCTACACCACCGTCTCGCTGGTGTTCGTGGCGATCATGATCGCTCTCGTGTCGGGTCTGGACTGGGTCCTGCAGAAGGGCGTTTTCTGGCTCTTCACCTGAGCCGAACGTCCTGACCGGGGAATACTCCCGTCGTGGAGTGCCGTTCCGGTCCTCGGGCCGCCACGCGGCCCGGGCCGCCCCGAACCTCCACTCACGCCAGACGTATCCGAGAGAAAGAGTCAGTCACCGTGTCCGACGAGCCCACCCAGCCCCACGACGAGGCCGCCGACGAGGCCGTGCCTGCTGCGGCTGCTGCGGACGAGGCCGCCGACGAGGCGACCGACGCGGCTGACGCCGAGCTCGCGGAGACCGGCGAGGCCGACGCGGCCGACGCCGACGCCGACCAGGCCGAGGCGGACCAGGCCGGGGACGAGGACGAGGCGGCCGACGAGCCCGCCGACGAGCCCGTCATCGACCCGCTGCTGGAGTTCAAGAACGAACTGCGGTTCCTGCCGGGCGAGTGGTACGTCGTGCACTCCTACGCGGGGTACGAGAACCGGGTCAAGACCAACATCGAGACCCGGACCCAGACCCTGAACATGGAGGACTACATCTTCCAGATCGAGGTCCCCCAGCACGAGGTGACCGAGATCAAGGGCGGCAAGCGCCAGAAGGTCAACGAGAAGGTCCTGCCGGGCTACATCCTGGTCCGCATGGAGCTGACCGACGAGTCCTGGGCCGCCGTCCGCAACACCCCCGGCGTCACCGGCTTCGTCGGCCTGTCCAACAAGCCGTCGCCGCTGAGCCTGGACGAGGTCGCCAAGCTGCTGGCCCCCGCCCCCGAGGAGGGCGCGGCCAAGAGCACCGAGAAGACCCAGGCCAAGGCCACCCCCACCGTCGACTTCGAGGTCGGCGAGTCGGTCACCGTCATGGACGGCCCGTTCGCCACCCTCCCCGCCACGGTCAACGAGATCAACATCGAGCAGCAGAAGCTCAAGGTGCTCGTGTCGATCTTCGGCCGCGAGACCCCGGTCGAGCTGAGCTTCAACCAGGTCTCCAAGATCTGACGCCGCGCCCGGACCATCCGGGCGCGCCGCGTATCCTGGAGAGGTCGCCCCCGCCGAGTGCGGGGGCTTCCCCACGTCTTCCCCGTGTTCGATCACGGGGGCCATCAGGATCCTGACACCCGGGTTTTCGTTCCCGCCGGGGTGTTGCCCGCCGGGCGGGAGTAGGGATCACACGTCAGGGAACGACGAGGAGGGCTCATGCCTCCGAAGAGAAAGATCTCGGCCATCGTCAAGGTCCAGCTTCAGGCGGGCCAGGCCACCCCGGCGCCGCCCGTCGGTACCGCGCTCGGTCCGCACGGTGTCAACATCATGGACTTCTGCAAGCAGTACAACGCTGCCACGGAGTCGCAGCGCGGCAACGTGATCCCGGTCGAGATCACGATCTACGAGGACCGCTCGTTCACCTTCGTCACCAAGACCCCGCCGGCGCCGAAGCTGATCCTGAAGGCCGCGGGCGTGGAGAAGGGCTCGGGCGAGCCGCACAAGACCAAGGTCGGCTCGATCACCGCGGACCAGGTCCGTGAGATCGCCCAGACCAAGATGCCCGACCTCAACGCCAAGGACCTGGCCGCCGCCGAGAAGATCATCGCCGGCACCGCCCGTTCCATGGGCATCGAGGTCAAGTAACACCCTTCCGCGCGGGTTCGCGCGGATGTCGTGGGAGGGCCGGGCGCGACGGCGTCCGGCCCGCACACACCACCAAGGAGTAGAGATGCAGCGCAGCAAGGCTTACCGTTCCGCGGCCGAGAAGATCGACCGCGAGCGGCTGTACACCCCGGTCGAGGCGGTCAGGCTGGCCAAGGAGACCGCGGTCACCAAGTTCGACGCGACCGTCGAGGTCGCCCTGCGGCTGGGCGTGGACCCGCGCAAGGCCGACCAGATGGTGCGCGGCACCGTGAACCTGCCGCACGGCACCGGTAAGACCGCCCGCGTGCTGGTGTTCGCCGGTGGCGCGAAGGCCGACGAGGCCCGCGCGGCCGGTGCCGACCTGGTCGGCTCCGACGACATGATCGAGAAGATCCAGGGCGGTTTCCTGGACTTCGACGCGGTCGTCGCGACCCCGGACCAGATGGGCAAGGTCGGCCGACTGGGCCGGGTGCTCGGTCCGCGTGGCCTGATGCCGAACCCGAAGACCGGCACCGTGACCATGGACGTGGCCAAGGCCGTGACCGACATCAAGGGCGGCAAGATCGAGTTCCGTGTCGACCGGCACGCGAACCTGCACTTCATCATCGGCAAGGCCTCGTTCGACGAGCGCCAGCTGGTGGAGAACTACGCCGCGGCGCTGGAGGAGATCCTGCGTCTGAAGCCGTCGGCCGCCAAGGGGCGGTACGTCAAGAAGGCCGCGATCACCACCTCCATGGGCCCGTCCATCCCGGTGGACCCGAACGTGGTGCGCAACCTGACCGCCGAGCTCGACGAGACCGCCGCCTGAGTCTCGCGACGACGCGTCCGATCGCCTGAAGGGCGTCCCCGCCGAGCGGGGGCGCCCTTCGCGCGTTCCGGTTGACGTGGCGGTCAGGCCGGATGAGGCCAAAGGGCGTGTCGTTTCCTCTGGGGCGGCAGGAGCGGTTGGGGTTGAATTGACCGGGATCGTTGGCCGCTCCCGTTCGTCCGACCACGGAGGACCCGTTGGACCGTCGCACCGACCGGCTCATCGCGATCGCGTCGGTCACCGCCGTGGTGGTGGTGCCGACCGTGGTCGTGACGTTGGTGAGCGCGGGGACCGCGGAGCCGAGGCAGCCGGGTGCGGGGCCGGCTCCGGCGTCCCTGCCGCAGATGCGGGCCGACGGTGAGGACCGGTCCGCGGCGGCGACCCCGCTGACGTCCCCGGCGGCGTCCTCGCCGGTGGCCGGGAAGCCCTCGGGGAGGCCGAAGGCCACGCCGCCGGGCGGGAGGAGGCCGGGCGGGAAGCCGTCCCCGCGGGTGCCGCGGGGCTACACGCGGGTGACCGACGTGAAGCTGTCGGGCGCGGCGAACGGCGACTACCAGCAGGCCACCGAGACCGCGCGGGTGACGCTGGTCCCGGCGTTCCGGATGGACGCGACCGGGACGCGCCGCACGATGGCGGGCGGGAAGCTGACCACGCTGACCCAGCGGGTCGTGATCAGCGGGCGTTCGATGCGGACGTTCGACGGGAGTTCCTGGACGAGCACGACGCTGGACGCCGCGACCTACGAGCGGCTGCGCACCGGTTCCGATCCGCGCGTGCTCACGCACCTGGTCCGTTCGGCGCCGGGTGGCACGCGGAGCGGTCCCGACCGGTTCGGCTCCGTCAAGTACACGGCGGGTACGCGGCTCGGCCTGGTGTACGGGCTGCTTCCGGCGGACCTGGTGGCCGAGGCGCGCAAGGTGCTGCCGGACGGCACGAACGTGGCGGTGAGCCTGTGGGCGGACGCCGAGCACCGGCCCTCGTTCGCGACGCTGGGCGCGTCCGCCCCGGCCGCCGCGCTGAACGGTTCGATGACCTTCCGCGACCACCGCTGATCGTTCCCCCCGTTTCCGGGTAGGCCGCAGGGCGTACTCGCGGGTCGGGCATTCGTACTCACGGGGGATGTGGCGGACCCCGCGCCCGTTGAGACTGGGATCACCAGAAGGGCGACAAGGGAGGCTCACAGATGAAGCGTCGATTCACCGTGGCGGCCGGCGGCACGGCGGTGGGCGCCGCGCTCCTCCTGTCCGGGTGCACGGGCGACGGTGGCGGGACCGGCGAGGCCGTGAAGATGAGCGCCACCGAGGCGCTGGCCAAGACGTCGCAGAAGACGGGGCAGGCCGACAGGTTCAAGGCGGACCTGACGGTGACGGACCGGGCGGACGGCGGCAGCCGCGTCCGCGCGTCGGGGCAGTTCCAGCTGCGGCCGACGCTGACGTTCAGCGCCCGGCTCGACGAGGTGAGCCGGGGCGGTTCGGCCGTTCCCGCGGCGCAGGGCCAGGCGATCTTCACGAACAACACGCTGTACGCCCGGGTGCCGCCGATGGTGGGCCAGGCGGTGGGCGCGACCAAGCCGTGGCTGAGGGTCGACGTGAACCAGGTGGCGCAGCAGACCGGGTTCGACGTCAAGGGCATGATCGACCAGATCCAGCGGGTCGATCCGGCCGAGCAGACGAAGATGTTCACCGCGTCCAAGGACGTCCGGCGGGTCGGTGAGGAGAGCGTCGACGGGGTGAGGACGACGCACTACGCCGGTTCGGTGACGGTCAAGGAGGCGCTGGCCAAGCTCGACCCGCAGGCGCGGGAGAAGACGAAGCGGTGGTTCAGGGGCGGCGAGGGCAACGAGAAGATCACCTTCGACCTGTGGACCGACGCCCAGAACCTGCCGCGCAAGCTGGTCTCCAAGGGGACCGGCAACGGCCACGGCGGCACGGTCGAGGTGCGGTACAGCGACTACGGCAAGGCGTTCAGCGTGAACCCGCCGCCCGCCGACCAGGTGGGGCAGCTGTCGCTGGAGCAGCTCTTCGGCGCCCGCCCGCGGAACTGACCGTCGGACATCGGCGACGAAAAGCGTCGAAACTTATCTATCGGGATGGATGAACCCGTAGGGTCTCCCGTGCGTCGGATTCCACGTGCGTCCCCGCCGTCGCGGCGGGGACGCGCGCACGACACCGCACCGAAGGAGATCCCCTGATGATTCGTCGCTTCGCCGCGGGTACGGCGGTCGCCACCGGCCTCACCCTCGCGCTGACCGGCTGCCTGGGAGAGGCCAAGAACACCGCGGGCGAGGCCGGCGAGAACATCCGCCTCACCGCCGCGCAGGTCCTGGGCAAGGCCGCCGACAAGACCGCCCAGACCGACACCTTCAAGGCCGAGGTGACGGTGGACGGCAAGCTCACCCAGGGCTCGATGAACATGAAGATGACCATGGAGACGCGGCTGCGTCCCGAGGTCGCCATGCGGATGGTCACCTCTCCGACCAGCGTGGCGGGCCAGACCGTGCCCGGCATGGAGATGCGCCTGGTCGGCGACGCCATGTACATGAAGATGCCGCAGATGGCCGCGCGGAACGGCGGCAAGCCGTGGGCCCGCATCAGCCTCGACGCCGTGGGCCAGGCCGCGGGCGGGGTCAACTACCGCCAGCTGCTGGACCAGGCCAAGCAGCAGAGCCCGGCCGACCAGGTGAAGATGTTCACCACCTCCAAGGACGTCCAGCAGGTCGGCACCGAGACGGTCGACGGGGTGAGGACGACCCACTACAAGGGCACCTACAACCCGCAGGAGGCCCTGACCAAGCTCGACCCGCAGAGCCGCCAGGCGATGGAGCGGACCTACGCCCAGCTGGGCACCACCGCCATCCCGTTCGACCTGTGGGTGGGCGACGACTCGCTGCCGCGCAAGATGACCATGTCGATGCAGACCGCGATGGGCACCATGAGCACCACCGCCCTCTACCGCGACTACGGCAAGCCGATCCAGGTGGCCGTCCCGCCCGCGAGCGAGGTCGGCGACATGAAGATGCCGGGCGTCGGCAACTGATCCCACGGACCCGCACGACGGGACCGCGCCCCGCGCCGGGGCGCGGTCCCGTCGCCGTTTTGCGGGGGAGCGTTTCATCGCATACGCTGTGGACTGCCGAAGACCGCCGGTCGCCGTTCGCATGGACGGCCGAAGGACCCGAATCCGTTCGGGCGGCCCGCGTAGGTGAGACGAGAGCTTCCCGCATGGCCTCCTGGTCGTGCTCGACGCCCCGTGCGCCTACGCCGGGGCGTTCGTTGTTTTTCACAGGCTTTCGCCCCGGCGGCTTCCACCCCAGGTAATCGGAAGGAGGCCACATGGCTAAGGCCGACAAGGCCACGGCGATCGCCGAGCTCAAGAGTGAATTCGAGAGCTCCAACGGCGCCGTGCTGACCGAGTACCGCGGGCTCACGGTCGCTCAGCTCAAGGAGCTGCGCACCAACCTCGGCGAGAACGCGCGTTTCTCCGTGGTGAAGAACACGCTGACCAAGATCGCGGCCAACGACGCCGGGATCGACGAGCAGTTCCAGAACCTGCTCGAGGGCCCCTCGGCCATCGCGTTCGTCAAGGGCGACGTGGTCGAGACGGCCAAGGGTCTGCGTGACTTCGCCAAGGCGAACCCGCTGCTGGTGATCAAGGGCGGCTTCGTCGACGGCAAGTCGATGGACGCCACCGAGATCACCAAGCTCGCAGACCTGGAGTCTCGCGAGGTCCTCCTCGCGAAGATGGCCGGTGCGATGAAGGGCTCGATGGCCAACGCCGCCGCGCTGTTCAACGCCCTGCCGACCCAGACGGCTCGGCTTGCCGAGGCCCTGCGCGCCAAGCGCGAGGCCGAGGGCGAGACCGCCGAGGCTCCGGCCGCCGCCGACGAGGCTGCCGCCGAGTAGTTCCGGCCCCGCCGGAATCCCTGATCCCGCGGTCTCCCTGAGACCGAACGTTAAAAGCCAGGAGGAACCATCATGGCGAAGCTCAGCACCGACGAGCTGCTCGACGCTTTCAAGGAGATGACCCTTCTCGAGCTCTCCGAGTTCGTGAAGCAGTTCGAGGAGACCTTCGACGTCCAGGCCGCCGCCCCGGTCGCCGCTGTCGCGGCCCCGGTCGCCGGTGGTGGCGACGGCGGCGCCGGCGGCGAGGAGGAGAAGGACGAGTTCGACGTCATCCTCGAGGCCGCCGGCGACAAGAAGATCCAGGTCATCAAGGAGGTCCGTGGTCTGACCTCCCTGGGCCTCAAGGAGGCCAAGGACCTGGTCGACAACGCGCCGAAGCCGCTGCTGGAGAAGGTCAACAAGGAGACCGCCGACAAGGCCAAGGAGGCCCTGGAGAAGGCCGGCGCCACCGTTTCCGTCAAGTAAGGCGTCTCCCCACGCGTGTGGGGATGGCCTGACGGAGCCGCAGCGCTCTTCTCCGGAGTCGTCGGTGACCCCCTCGCGGGTCCCAGCGCTCTTCTGACGAAGGCGGCCGTCCCACCGTTCACCGGTGGGGCGGCCGCCTTCGCGCGTTCCCGGGGTTTTCGCACAGCGGAGAACTGTCCCGAAGTGACAAGGGGGCGCCGTCGGCACTGTGCGCGAGGCGCTTGTGCGTCGCCCGGAGGCGGCGTACCGTCCCCGATGTCCCATTGGACTCTCTGGCAACAAGGGCGGCGTCCGGTCCCGGTCGGACGCCCCAACCCCGGCTTGTAGTGCGGGTTCGTCCGTCAGTAGTCTCACGGGTGTCGTAAGTAACGATTGTCTTACAACGTCGCATTTCGTCGCCGAAAGTGGGCCCTTCCTCTTCCCTTTCTTGACGAGGCCGCTACGGTAGTGGCACCCGCCACAGCTACCAGCCGGTAGCAACCGACCGGTGGCGAGACGTGACGACAACTTCCAGGCGACCGGCTCACCCCCGGGCCGTCGCGCCGCACAACTACTCGCCTCATTGGTTCCGGATTCCCCGGCCTGGACGAAAGGTGACGAGTGGGCGTCGAGATCAGAGTCGAGGGCCTGACCAAGTCCTTCGGCCGCCAGGTGATCTGGCAGGACGTGTCGCTGAGCATCCCCGCAGGGGAGATCTCCGTGCTGCTCGGCCCGTCGGGCACGGGCAAGTCGGTCTTCCTGAAGACGCTGGTCGGCCTCCTCAAGCCCGACCGCGGTCACATCTGGATCGGTGACCGGGACCTGCCGTACCTGCCGGAGCACCAGCTCTACGAGACCCGCAAGCTGTTCGGGGTGCTCTTCCAGGACGGCGCGCTGTTCGGGTCGATGAACCTGTTCGACAACATCGCCTTCCCGCTGCGCGAGCACACCCGCAAGACCGAGGCCGAGGTCAAGCGGATCGTGCTGGAGAAGATGGACCTGGTCGGCCTCATCGGCGCCGAGCACAAGCTCCCCGGTGAGATCTCCGGCGGTATGAAGAAGCGCGCCGGACTGGCCCGCGCGCTGGTGCTGGACCCCGAGATCCTGCTGGTCGACGAGCCGGACTCCGGTCTGGACCCGGTCCGCACCGCCTTCCTGAACCAGGTGTTCATCGACCTGAACGCCCAGCTCGACTGCACCTTCCTCATCGTCACCCACGACATCAACACCGCCCGGACGGTGCCCGACAACATCGGGCTGCTGTACCAGCGGCACCTGGCGATGTTCGGGCCGCGCGAGATGCTGCTGTCCAGCGAGGAGCCGGTCGTGCGGCAGTTCCTCAACGCCAGCAAGGTCGGCCCCATCGGCATGTCCGAGGAGAAGGACGCCTCCGAGCTGGAGGCCGAGGCCCGGATGGGGCTGGACTCGGGCAAGCTGCCGCCGATCGCGCCGCAGCAGATGCCCAGCAACGGCCTGCTGCGCCGCGGCCAGCACGCCCCCGGCGCGTGGTGCGCCGCGCACGGCGTGACGCCGCCGCCCGGTTCGTTCGTCGACGAGCTGGGCCGCAACTGGGTGGAGGAGTGGCCGCGTTACGTCGCCTCGTTCGGGCAGAACGCGGCCGCGCAGGGCGGCGGGCACGTCCCGCTGGGCAAGGGTCCGGGGGCACAGCACTGATGACTACTCCTGGTATCGGCGCGGACCAGGAGGGCAGGAAGAAGGGCGGCGGTTCGTCCGCCGCCCTCCGCAGGTTCTCCGACGGCGCGACGAACGTGGCCATCAAGGAGCCGGGGCGGTTCTTCGCCCTGTGCCTGGACACGTTCCGGGCGATGTTCCAGCGGCCGTTCCAGTGGCGCGAGTTCATCCAGCAGTCGTGGTTCATCGTCAGCGTGACGGTGGTGCCGACGATGCTGGTCGCGATCCCGTTCGGCGGCATCCTGTCGCTCCAGGTCGGCGGGCTGATCCGGCAGCTGGGCGCGCAGTCGTTCACCGGCGCGACCGCCGTGGTCGCGATCGTCCGGGAGGCCAGCCCGCTGGTGACGTCGCTGCTGGTGGCGGGCGCGGCGGGCTCGGCGATGTGCGCCGACATCGGCTCCCGCAAGATCCGCGAGGAGATCGACGCGATGGAGGTGCTGGGCATCAACCCCCTGCACCGCCTGGTCGTGCCGCGCATGCTGGCGTGCGCGTTCATCGCGCTGTTCCTCAACGGCCTGGTGTCGGTGGTCGGCCTGATCGGCGGCTACGTCTTCAACGTCGTGCTCCAGGACGGCACGCCGGGCGCGTACCTGGCGTCGTTCAACGCGATCGCGCAGCTCCCCGACCTGCTCCAGGCGGAGATCAAGGCGTTCGTGTTCGGCATCACCGCCGGGCTGGTGGCGGCCTACAAGGGCCTGAACGCCAAGGGCGGTCCCAAGGGCGTGGGTGACGCGGTGAACCAGACGGTGGTCATCACGTTCATGCTGCTCTTCCTGGAGAACTTCATCATCTCCGCGCTGTACTTCCAGTTCGTTCCGTCGAAGGGCATGTGATGGCGGCCTCAGGAACCTCGAGGCGGCCGTTCCTCCGGTGGCTGAACGCCCCCCTGCAACGGCTCGACGACTTCGGGCACCAGCTGTCGTTCTACGTGCGGGCGTTCGCCTGGACGCTGCGGGTGCTGCGCCGCTACCGCACCGAGGTGCTGCGGCTGCTGGCCGAGGTGTCGCTGGGCACCGGCGGCCTGGCGGTGATCGGTGGCTCGGTGGTGATCGTCGGCTTCATGACGTTCTTCACCGGCTCGCAGGTCGGCCTCCAGGGCTACAACTCGCTGAACCAGATCGGCACCGCGGCCTTCACCGGCTTCGTGGCCTCCTACTTCAACACGCGGGAGATCGCGCCGCTGGTGTCGGCGCTGGCGCTGTCGGCGACGGTCGGCTGCGGCTTCACCGCCCAGCTCGGCGCGATGCGGATCTCCGACGAGATCGACGCGCTGGAGGTCATGGCGGTCCCGTCGATGCCGTTCCTGGTCACCACCCGGATGCTCGCCGGGATGATCGCGGTGGTGCCGCTGTACATCGTGGGCCTGCTGGCCTCCTACGGCGCGACCCGCGTGGTGGTCACGGTGTTCTACGGCCAGTCGACCGGCACCTACGACCACTACTTCCATCTGTTCCTACCACCGAACGACATCCTCTGGTCGTTCGGCAAAGTGATCGTTTTCGCGCTCCTGGTGATGCTGATCCACTGCTACTACGGCTACCACGCCAGCGGCGGCCCGGCGGGCGTCGGCGTGGCCGTGGGCCGCGCGGTCCGCACCAGCATCGTGGTGATCAACGTGACCGACCTGATGCTCGGCATGGCGATCTGGGGCGCGACCACGACCGTCCGGATCGCGGGGTGACGCGGCGATGAGTGCTCCTGCCCACACGCCCAAGGCCGAACTGGTCAAGTACCGGCTGCTCGGCCTGTCGATGGTGCTGGTCGTCGCGCTGGCGCTGGCGCTGACGGTCGCGCTGTTCAACAAGGCCCTCACCCCCGTGACCAAGGTGCGGGTCGAGGCGCAGCGCGCCGGGCTCCAGCTGCTGCCGCGGTCGGACGTGAAGGTGCGCGGCCTGATCGTCGGCGAGGTCCGCTCCACCACCGCCACCCCGGACGGGGCGGTCCTGGAGCTGGCGCTGGACCCCGACAAGGCCAAGATGATCCCGAACAACGTGCAGGCGCGGCTGCTGCCCAAGACGCTGTTCGGCGAGAAGTACGTCGATCTGGCGATCCCCGAGCAGCCCGGTCCGCTGGGGCTGCGCCGGGGCCAGGTCATCCGGCAGGACGTGTCGCAGTCGGCGATCGAGATCGACCGGGTGCTCAACAACCTGCTGCCGCTGTTGCAGGCGGTGCGTCCCGAGAAGCTGAACGCCACCCTCAACGCCATCGCGACCGCGTTGCAGGGCCGCGGCGACCAGATCGGCCGCAACCTGGAGCGGACCGACGCGCTGCTGAAGAAGATCAACCCTGAGCTGCCGACGCTGGTCCACGACCTGAAGGGCCTGGCGGACGTCTCCGACATCTACGCCGACGCCGCCCCGGACCTGCTGCAGACGCTGCGCAACCTCAACGTCACCAGCGACACGATCGTGCAGAAGCGCCGGACCATCGAGGACATCATCCCGATGGTCACCGGGTTCGCCAACGACACCGACCGGTTCATGCGGGAGAACGGCCCGAGGATCATCGGGGTGAACATCGCCACCCGGGGCACGCTCGCGATCGTCGCCGAGTACTCGCCGTCCCTGCCCTGCGTGTTCCAGGGGCTGGAGCGGGTCAGGCCCGAGGCCGAGCGGGTCGCGGGCGGCAACGGCAGCACGACGTTCAACCTCACCATCGAGATCGTCAAGCCGCGGCCGGCGTACAAGTACCCGCTCGACCTGCCCGAGGCCAAGGACAAGCGCGGGCCGCGCTGCTACAACCTGCCCAACCCGCGCGTGCCGTTCCCCGACTACCTGGCCCGCGACGGGACAGAGGACGACCTGTGGTGGAAGAACCCCCACGACCCCAACGAGCCCATCCCGCACCCGACGTCTGAGGACCGGCAGGTCGGCCGCCCCGACCAGCGGCGGACGCAGAGCCGCCAGCCGCAGCAGCCGCAGGCGCGGCAGCCGCAGGGCCAGACCCGAGGCCGCGCGATGTCCGGTGTCTTCATCGACCCGGGCACGGAGATGAGCGCGCAGGACCAGATCAAGAACGTGGTGGGGCCGCTCACCCGCACCCCGGCCGACGAGGTGTCCGACATCGCGACGCTGCTGTTCGGCCCGGTGCTGCAGGGAACGGTGGTGACGATCAAGTGAAGACCACGAGCGCCGCGATCAAGCTGCTCGTCTTCGTCGTGCTGACCTCGCTGGCGACCGGCGTGCTGGCGATGACCATCGCCAACATGCGGTTCACCGACGCCCGCCAGTACCGGGCGATGTTCACCGACGTCGCCGGGCTGCTGGAGAAGGACGACGTGCGGGTGGCGGGCGTGCGGGTCGGCCAGGTCGAGAAGATCGAGCTGGCGAAGGACCAGCACCACGCCCGGGTCACGTTCAGCGTCAACAAGGAGGGCGTGTTCCAGGCGGGCCTGCCCACCTCCACCCAGATCCAGGTCCGCTACCGGAACCTGATGGGCCAGCGCTACCTGGCGCTGACCCAGGGACCCGGCACCGCCGACCTGCTGCGCGAGGGCCAGACCATCCCGGTCACCCAGACCCGGCCCGCCCTCGACCTGACCGTGCTGTTCAACGGGTTCCGCCCGCTGTTCCGCGCGCTGGAGCCCGACGACGTCAACAAGCTGGCGTTCCAGATCGTGCAGACCCTCCAGGGCGAGGCCGGCACGGTCAACAGCCTGCTGACGCACGTGGCGTCGCTGACCAACACCCTCGCCGACCGGGACCGGGTCATCGGCCAGGTGATCGACAACCTCAACTCGGTGCTGGGCACCATCGACGCCCGGCACGACGAGGTCAACCGGCTGATCACCAACCTGCGGCAGTTCGTGTCCGGGGTCGCCGACGACCGCGAGGCGATCTTCGACTCGGTGGCGGCGATCAACGATCTGGAGGCCACCACCGCCGACCTGCTGGAGGACGGCCGGCCGCTCATCCAGCGCGACATCGCGCGGCTGCGCACCCTGGCCACCACCCTGGACCGCAACCGGAACTCGGTGGACCTCGCGCTGCGCCGCACCCCGGGCCGCATGGAGAAGCTGGTCAACATCTCCTCCTACGGCTCCTGGTTCAACATGTACATCTGCGGTCTCGACGCCCGCGTGCGGCTGCCCGGCGGCCCCATGTACCAGACGCCGCGCATCGTGAACGAGAACGCGAGGTGCAAGTAGATGAGGATCCCCTTCCGGGAACGCAATCCGGTCCCCATCGCCCTCACCGCGTTCGCGGTCATCATCGTGGCGCTGGCGGTCTCGATGAACCTGGGCAACCTTCCGTTCCTCACCGGCGACGTCACCCACACCGCGTCGTTCGCCGAGGCCGCCGGCCTCAAGCAGGGCGAGGAGGTCCGCATCGCCGGGGTGAAGGTCGGCAAGGTCAAGAAGCTGGAGCTGGACGGCCCCAAGGTCAAGGTGACCTTCGTCGTCAACGACGAGGTGCGGCTGGGCGAGCTGACCCGCGCCGAAATCAAGATCAAGACGGTGCTGGGCGCGCACTACCTGGCGCTGGACCCGCGCGGCGGCGGGAAGCTGAGCAAGCCGATCCCGCTGGAGCGGACCACCACCCCGTTCGAGGTGGTCCCGGCGATCAGCGAGCTCAGCCAGCGGGTCAGCAGGATCAACTACAAGCAG
This sequence comes from Actinomadura kijaniata NBRC 14229, assembly GCF_001552175.1. Classification (GTDB taxonomy): domain Bacteria; phylum Actinomycetota; class Actinomycetes; order Streptosporangiales; family Streptosporangiaceae; genus Spirillospora; species Spirillospora kijaniata. The sequence continues at coordinate 6,712 of NZ_BCQR01000009.1, read as the reverse complement.
GTGGCCAAGTCCTTCGACGTGCTGTCGGAGACCTTCCAGAACTCGCCGGACGAGATCCGCGCGTCGCTGAAGGGCCTGCGGCGGCTGTCGGAGACGATCGCCTCCCGCGACGAGGAGCTGCACCAGCTCGCCGGGCGCGCCAAGGACGTGTCCCAGCTGCTGGCCGACCGCAACCAGGACTTCACCCGGCTGATCGACGACGGGGACAGGGTGCTGCGGGCCGTACAGGCCCGCCGCGCCGTGATCCACCAGCTGCTGATCAACACGGTGCGGCTGTCCCAGCAGGTCAACGCGCTGATCCGGGAGAACGAGGGGCAGCTGCGGCCGATGCTCCAGCAGTTGCAGAAGGTCAATGAGGTGCTGCTGCGCAACCAGCGGAACCTGGACCGCACGCTGGAGCTGTTCGCCCCCTACGTGCGGCAGTTCACCGACGTCACCGGCACCGGCCGCTGGTTCGACAGCTACATCCAGAACCTCCTGCCGATCCCCGCCTCGATCGAGAACGTGCCGCAGCCCGGCAACGGCTCGGGCCAGCGCGGACCGAAGGGGCAGGGCCAGCAGGGAGGCCAGCAGGGAGGCCAGCAGGGCCGTTCCGGAAACGACAAGAACAACCCGTTGCCGTTCCTTCCGTGATCGTGAGCAGGTAGGTCACCCGTGCGTAACTCAGCAACCATCCTCCGTCTCGGCGGGGCGCTGCTGGCGCTCGCCGTGCTGGCGGCCGCGCTGGTGCTGCTGCTCCGCGAACCCGAGCAGCGGCGCATGACGGCGTACTTCACCAAGACCGTCGGCCTCTACCCGGGCGCCGACGTGCGAATCCTGGGCATCAGCGTCGGCCGGGTCACCAGCGTCACCCCGGTCGGCGGCTCGGTGAAGGTCGAGCTGAAGTACGACGCCAAGTACAAGGTCCCGGCCGACGCCCAGGCCGTGATCGTCAACCAGACGCTGGTCGCCGACCGCTACATCCAGCTCACCCCCGCCTACAAGGGCGGCGCGGTGATGCCGGACCGGGCGACGCTGACCATCAACCGCACCGCGGTGCCGGTCGAGGTCGACGAGATCGGCTCCAGCCTCAACGACCTCAACAAGGCCCTCGGCCCGGACGGCGCCAACGCCCCCGGCGCCGACGGCCAGGGCTCGCTGTCGCGGCTGCTGTCGGTCGGCGCGCAGACCCTCGACGGGCAGGGCGAGGACATCCGCAGGACGATCCACGACACCTCCCGGATGCTGAGCACCCTCAGCGCCGACCGCGAGGACGTCGCCGAGACGATCGAGAACCTGCGGATCATCACCGGCGCGATGAAGGAGAACGACGCGCAGATCCGCCAGTTCACCGGCCACCTCAACCAGGTGTCGGGCCAGCTGGCGGGGGAGCGGGAGGAACTGAGCGCCGCGCTCAACACCCTCGGCCCCACCCTGCGCAACGTGCAGCGCTTCATCAAGGGCAACCGGGACGAGCTGTCCACCAACGTCCGCCAGCTCGCGCAGATCACCGGCACGCTGGTGAAGCGCAAGGACGAGATCGCCGAGATCCTGGAGGTCGGCCCGCTGGGCATCAACAACCTGGCCCGCGCCTACGACCCGATCTCCGGCACCATCCACAACCGCGCCAACCTGCGGCAGTTCCACGACCTGGCCGACTGGGTGTGCTCGCTGGCGTTCTCGGTCGGCACCCCCGCCAAGCAGTGCCTGGACTTCATGCGCCCCTACAACGGCATCGGCCAGGCCCTCACCGGCTTCAGCCTGGACCTGTCCTGGCTCACCGCGCTGACCACGCACTACGACCCGGTGCCGATCCCGCCGGACGCCTACGGGCCCGGTGAGAAGCGCCCCGGCGGCGGCGTGTCCGGCAACGACAAGCGCAACGGCGCGCCGCTCAAGCGGTCCACGCCCACGCGGTTCAGCGGCCAGCCGCGCGACGTCAGCGCCCTGTTCCCCGGAGGTGGCCGGTGAAGCGGCTCCCCAAGCGCACGCTGAGGCTCACGGCGACCGCGGTGGCCGGGCTGGTCGCGCTGACCGGCTGCGGGTTCCGCGGCGTGGACTCCATCCCGCTGCCCGGCGGCCCGGACCTCGGCGACGACCCGCAGACCGTCAAGGTCGAGTTCGCCAACGTGCTGGACCTGGTCCCGCAGTCGGTGGTCAAGCTCAACGACGTGTCGGTCGGCAAGGTCGACCGGGTCGAGCTGGCCGGCGGCGCCGACAAGGGCTGGCACGCCTTGGTCACCATCAAGATCCGCAAGGACGTGCGGCTGCCCGACAACGCGCACGCCACCATCGGCCAGACCAGCCTGCTGGGCGAGAAGTTCGTGGCGCTGTCCCAGCCGCCCAAGGGCGAGTCCCCGTCCGGGACGCTGAACACCGGCGACCTGATCCCGCTGGCCCGCACCAGCCGCAGCACCGAGATCGAAGAGGTGCTGTCGGCGATGTCGCTGCTGCTCAACGGCGGCGGCATCGAGCAGGTCTCCACCATCACCCACGAGCTGCAGTCGGCGATGGGCGGCCGCGAGGCCACCATCAAGTCGGTGCTGAACCGGGTGAACACGTTCGTGGGGACGCTGGACCGCAACCGCGCGGCGATCACCCGGGCGCTGGACAGCATCGACCGGCTCACCGGCAAGCTCGCCGCCGAACGCAAGACGATCACCGACACGATCGACCGGACCGGCCCGGCCATCGAGGTCCTCAACCGCAACCGGGCCGACCTAACCCGGATGCTGGTGGCGCTGGACCGGCTGAGCCGCACCACCACCGGTGTGATCCGGCAGTCCCGCGCCGACCTGCTGGCCAACCTGGAGGACCTGGACGAGATCCTCAAGAACCTCAACAAGTCCGGCGACGCGCTGCCGCGCACGTTCGAGATGCTGATCAGCTGGCCGTTCCCGCCGACGTTCGACAACGTCGTCCGCGGCGACTACGGCAACGTGCGGCTGACCCTCGACCTGGACTTCGAGTCGATCGCCCGCAACCTGCTGGGCGGCACCGACCTGGAGGGCCTGGTCGGCGGCCAGCAGATGCGCTCCATGCTGAAGGTGCCCAACGTGCAACTGCCGCAGACGCCGCTGGGCGTGCTGCCGCAGATGCCGAACAGCGGCGGGCTGCCCGGACTGAACCCCGGCGGCCAGCCCGGCGTGCGGCCCGGCCAGAAACCCGGCCAGAACGGCCAGAAGACCGGGCAGCAGCCGGCCGACGGCAGGCCCCGCGCCCTCGGCGGCCCGCGTGACATCAACAGCCTGCTGACGGAGGGCCTCTCGTGATCCTCAAGCGCGGCGTCAAGATCCAGCTGATCGTGTTCGCCCTGATCACGGTCATCGGCGTGACGGTCGTGTCGGTGAACTACATCGGCATCGGCCGGGGGCTGCTCGGCCGCCAGTACACGGCCTACGTGGACCTGACCGACTCCGGCGGCGTGTTCACCAACGCCGAGGTCACCTACCGCGGCGTCGCCGTCGGCCGGGTCGGCCCGATCCAGCTCACCCGGGACGGCATCAAGGTCAAGCTGCTCCTGGAGAAGGGCCGGCGCATCCCCCGCGAGGGCACCGCCGCCGTCGTGGCGAACCGGTCGGCGGTCGGCGAGCAGTACATCGACCTCCAGCCGTCCCGGAACACCGGCCCCTACCTGGACCAGGGCGCGCCCTACACGATCCCGCGCCAGATGACCAGGCTGCCGGTGTCTACCGCCGAGCTGCTGCGCAACGTCGACCGCCTGGTCACCTCGGTCAACCCCAAGGACCTGGGCACGATCGTCGACGAGCTGGACAAGGCGTTCTCCGGGTCGGCCACCGACCTGCAGAAGATCCTGGACGACACCGACCGGCTGCTGGAGACCGCCGACCGGGCCTACCCCGACACCAAGCAGCTGCTCGACAACAGCCGCACGGTGCTGGACACCCAGCGTTCGCAGGGCGCCAACATCCGCGGGTTCGCCCGCAACCTCAACGTCCTGACCGGCCAGCTCCGCCGGGACGACCCGGCGATCCGCGACGTCATCGACTCGACGCCCGGCGCGGTCAACCAGGCGAACGGCCTGGTCCGGGACCTGTCGCCGACCCTGCCGGTGCTGCTGGCCAACCTCACCACCACCGGGCAGGTCGTGTCGGCCCGCAAGGACGGCCTGCGGTCGCTGTTCATCCTGTACCCGGTGACCCTGGCGGGCGCGTTCACCGTCACCCCCGGCGACGGCACCCAGCACCTGGGCCTGGCGTTGAACATCGACTCCCCGCCGGTCTGCGAGAAGGGCTACGAGGGCGTCCAGAAGCGCTGGCCGCAGTTCACCGAGCGCAAGAAGCCCCTCCTGGACCGGGGCTGCACGCTTCCGAAAGACTCGCCGACGGCCGTCCGCGGCTCCCGGAACGCACCCCGGCAGGACATCGTGGGCCCGACCCCGCAGGTGCCGCCGGGCGCCACCGACGGCGCGGGCTTCCCCGAGGGAGGCGCGAACGGCGACAGCCGCGCGAAGCGCAAGGACTCGCAGGTCAAGGCCACCGACGCCAAGGGCGGCCAGAAGCCGGCCGAGCAGACCGAGCGGACTTCCGCCCAGCAGCAGGGCAACGGTTCTTTCCTTACCTTCCCTGCCAAAACCGTGGAACTCGCCGGGTACGATCCATCGACCGGTCTGGTCTACGGGCCCGATGGCAAGCGATACGTCATGCCGCGCAGCGCGGGCAACCGTCAGTTGGGAGATGAATCGTCGTGGAAGTGGCTGCTGCTGGGACCGCTGAGCCAGTGACCCGCGGCAGATGGTCGGCTCTCAACGTCACCCTGGTGGCGTTGACGGTCGTGCTGGTCGTGGCCGTCGCGGTGTTCGGCGTGCTGTTCTACCAGGACAAGGACCGCGCCGACCAGCGGGACAAGGCCGTCCAGTCCGCCCGCCAGATGGGCGTGAACCTGATGAGCGTCAGCCACAAGACGGCCCAGCGGGACCTCGACCGGATCGTGGCCGGCGCCACCGGGGAGCTGAAGAACCAGTTCAGCACCCAGTCCAAGAAGTTCCTGGACCAGGTGACCCAGGCGCAGGCCACCTCCACCGTCAGCCAGGTGGACGCCGCCTACGTCTCGGGCGACGACGACTCGGCCGAGGTGATGGTGTCCCTGAACGGCATGGTCACCAACCCCAAGGTGACCCAGGGGGTGCCGCGCCCCTACCGCTACCTGATGGACCTCACGCGCACCGACGACCGGTGGCTGGTGTCCAAGTTGGAGATGGTTCCGTGACGACCACCGAGGAGAAGGCCCGCAAGGCCGCCGAGCAGGCCGAACGCGCCGCCGAGGCCGCACGGGCGGCCAAGGCCGCCGAGGAGGCCGCCGAGGCCGCCAAGGCCGCCGCCCGCAACGCCCTGAAGGCGGCCGAGCAGGCCGCCGCCGAGGCGGGCCTCATCGACGACGAGGAGCGGGACGAGCCCCCGGCCGCCGAGGTCACCACGGAGAAGGCCGACGCGAAGAAGGCCGACGCGGAGAAGACCAAAGCGGACGAGGCCGAGGCCGAGGACTCCACCGGCGACGGGACGGACGCGGCCGCCGAGGGCGTGACGGACGGGGAGCCCGCCCGGGACGCCGACGAGGACGTCGACGAGGAGCCCGCCGAGGCTCCGAAGGCCAAGAAGCCGGTCGGCCTCCGCAAGCGCCGCAGGACGGCTCCGGCGGACGCGGAGACCGACGCCGAGGACGCCGCCGAGGCGGTCGAGGCCGAGGAGGGCGACGAGGTCGAGGAGGACGGCGAGGAGACGGCGGCCGCGAAGGCCCCGCGCTCCCGGCGTCCCGGCTTCACCCTGCTGTCCGGCGTGCTGGTCGCCGTGATCGTCGCGCTGGTGGTGGGCGGGACGGTCCTGGGGCTGGAGTTCCGCGAGCAGAAGGCCGTCGAGAAGGCCCGCCAGCAGGCGGTCCTGGCCAGCAACCGGGCCGCGCAGGACCTGTCGTCGTACGACTACCGGACGCTCGACGGCGACTTCAAGGCGGCCACGGACCAGACCACCGGCAAGCTGCGCCAGCAGTACGACAAGCTCTCCCAGCAGCTCAAGACCCAGGCGGTCGCCCAGCAGGCCGTGGCCACCACCACCGTGATCAAGGTCGGCGTGGTCAGCGCGACCCCCGACAAGGTCGTCACCCTGGTCTACGCCAACCGCAGCACGGCGACCAAGGACGACAAGGAGAAGCGCCTGCCCGAGGCGCTCCGGATCCGGATGACCATGCAGAAGGTCGGCGACCGCTGGCTCGCCTCCGACCTGGTGGTGCTCTCCTGAGCCACCGGTGACCTCGTCGAACGGCCGTCCGTCCCGGGCGGCCGTTCGTCACTTCCGGGCCCCGCCGGGAGGGCGCGGCACGGGCCGTGATCTCCCTCTCCGTGGGGCGGTCCGGACCAGGAGGGACGCGGTTTAAACTATGGCCTTCCTCACTGCAGGTCAGAGCCCGGAAAGTCCAAGTCCGCTCTTGACTCGCGGGCCCCGAGCAGCGATGCTCACAGGCAACTGTGATGCATACTGCGGACGTGGAGTTGCGAGCGGTGTGGGCGTCGGCTACACTGCCCCTTTGCGCTGCCCTCTGACTATCCTCGTGTGAGAGCAACCCTGCCTGGGCCCTTTTGTGGTCTTTTGTGTCAGTCTCGCACCTGGGTCGTCTGGCGTGCGTGTCGTCAGTTACGCCGCGAGCCCTCGGAAGGACCACTCTTGGCAGCCTCGCGCAACGCCTCGAATACCGCAACCGGTCCGAACCGCGTCTCCTT
>NZ_BCQR01000008.1 GCF_001552175.1 Actinomadura kijaniata NBRC 14229 | reverse complement strand
GGGCCGACCACGACCAGGCGGCGCGCCCCGGCGGCGGCTTCGGCGACCCACGCCAGCAGCGGGCGCCCGCCGACGGCGGCGGCGGGCTTGTCGGCCCCGCCGAGCCTGCGGGCCTCTCCCCCGGCCAGGATCACCGCGTCGAACGGCCCGGGCGGCCCGGGCGGGTCAGGCGTCACGCCGCCGTCCCGCGTGGTCGCGCTCGTAGGCGCTGAGGTTGTGCTCCAGGGCCTTCATCAGCTCCCACACCTGCCCGGGCGGGAACCGGACGCGGGCGACGACCCGGGCCGGGACGTGCACGTAGGGCTCGCCGGTCTCGGCGTCGTCCATGATCTCCGGGGGACGCACCTCGGTCGCGAAGTCCAGCACCAGGCTGTCCTGGGTCCGCCACACCGACGCGAACCCGGCGAACGTGCCGACCTCGTGCTCGGGCGGGACGGTGATCTCGACGCGGTGTTCAGGCGGCTGGTCCGTCACTTCGCCATCGTCGCACGTCGCGGACCATTCCGGGCGGCTCAGCCGCCGATCGCCGACATCGGGCGGGCGGGCTGCAGGAACGACGGGTCGTCGATGCCGTGCCCGGCGCGCTTGCGCCGCACCGCCGCGCGCCACCGCTCGGCCAGCTCGTCGTCGTCGGCCCCGGCGCGCATGGCGTCGCGCAGGTTGGACTCCTCGGTGGCGAACAGGCAGTTGCGGATCTGGCCGTCGGCCGTCAGCCGGACCCGGTCGCAGGCCCCGCAGAACGGCCGCGTCACCGACGCGATCACCCCGACCGTCTCGGGGCCGCCGTCGACCAGGAACTGCTCGGCCGGGGCGCTGCCGCGCTCCTCGGTGGTGTCGGGCGTCAGGGTGAACGCCGCGCCGAGCAGGCCGAGGATCTCGTCGGCGGTGACCATGTTCTCGCGGGTCCAGCCGTGCTGGGCGTCCAGCGGCATCTGCTCGATGAACCGCAGCCGGTAGCCCCGGTCCAGGCAGTAGCGCAGCAGCGCGACGGCCTCGTGGTCGTTGATCCCCCGCATCAGCACCGCGTTGATCTTGACGGGGGCCAGACCGCTCTCCTGCGCGGCGACCAGGCCCTTCAGCACGTCGTCGAGGCGGTCGCGGTGCGCCAGGCGCTGGAACACCGCGCGGTCCAGGGTGTCCAGGGACACGTTGACCCGGTCCAGGCCCGCGTCGGCCAGCGGCCCCGCCAGCCGGTCCAGGCCGATGCCGTTGGTGGTCAGCGAGACCTGCGGGCGCGGTGACAGCGCGGTGGTGCGCTCCACGATCCCGGCGAGGCCGCGCCGCAGCAGCGGCTCGCCCCCGGTGTAGCGGACCTCGGTGACGCCGAGCCGTTCGACGCCGATGCGCACCAGGCGCACCACCTCGTCGTCGGTGAGCAGTTCCGGCTTGGGCAGCCAGTCCAGGCCCTCCGGCGGCATGCAGTAGGTGCACCGAAGGTTGCACCGGTCCGTCAAGGAGACCCTCAGGTCCGTCGCGACGCGACCGAAGCCGTCGACCAGCACGGGCGCCCCTTTCCCTCAAAGCCGTGGTCCGCCCAGCCTATTGCGGTGGTTGACGATTCGCGCCATCTCGGGAGACGGTATCGGCGCGATCACCGGGCGGGAATTCTGGTGGATCGTCCAAAGCGCGGGAGGCAGGCCATGGTCACGGCACGGGAATGGGAGTTCGCCGGAACGCGGGGGGCCGTCACGGCGCGGGTCTGGCCGCACGGGAGCCCCCGCTATGTGGCGGTTCTCTCCCATGGTTACGGAGAGCACCTGGGCCGTTACCAGCACGTGGCCGAGGCGCTGGTGCGGCACGGCGCGACCGTCTGCGGGCCCGACCACCTCGGGCACGGCCGCTCGGCGGGCGAGCGGGTCCTCATCGAGGACATGGAGGACGTCGTCGCCGACCTGCACACCCTGGTGGAGGCGGTCCGCGTGGACCACCCGCGCCTGCCGATCGTGCTGGTCGGCCACTCGATGGGCGGCCTCATCGCCGTCCGCTACGCCCAGCGGCACCGCGCGGAGCTCACCGCCCTGGTGCTGTCGGGGCCGGTGCTGGGCCGCTGGGACGCGCTGGCGGCGCTGCTGGCCGCCGAGGAGATCCCCGACGTGCCGATCGACCCGGACACCCTGTCGCGCGATCCGTCGGTCGGCAAGGCGTACGTGGAGGACCCGCTGGTGTGGCACGGCCCGTTCAAGCGGCCCACGCTGGAGGCCCTGGACGCCTGCATCCGGCGGATCAACGAGTCCGGGGGCCTCGGCGACCTGCCCACGCTGTGGGTGCACGGCGAGGACGACCGGCTGGTGCCGCTGGCGGGCACCCGCACCGGGATCGAGGCCGTGCGCGGCGCCGGCCTCACCGAGAGGATCTACCCGGAGGCGCGGCACGAGGTCTTCAACGAGACCAACCGCGACGAGGTCCTGGGCGAGGTGACCGCGTTCGTCGACCGCGTGCTCAGCTGAACCGGTCCCGCCAGGCGGCGTCGATCTCCGCCAGCAGGGCCCGCAGCCAGGGTCGTCCGGTCTCCGGGCGCCCCGCCAGGTGGCGGGGCAGGTCGTGGCAGCGCCAGTGGCGGCCGTGGGAGTACGTCTCGGCCGGGGAGACGCGGCGGGGCGCCTCCTCGTCCCACCACCGGCCCGCGCCCCTCGGCGGCCGGTCGTGCTCGTGGGCCAGGTAGGCCCACACCCGGGGGTGCGCCGCCACCTCGTCCCCGGCCGCCTCGCCCGGGGCCCCCGGCACCACCGTGAGGGACCGCGCCCCCTCCACGGCGGCGGGCGCGCGTCCCGGCCCGTCCAGGTCGCACACGATCTCCGGGCGCTCCCCCGGGCCCAGCGTCCGCATCGCGTCCGCGTGCCCGGTCTCCGCCAGCATCCCGCGCAGGAAGTCCCGGATCACCAGGGTCCCGCCCCCGGCGAAGTGGACGGGCCGCCCCTCCGACCGCACCAGCACCTCGGTCGCGCACACCCCGAGCCGCCCGAACCACAGCCAGTCCAGTGCGCCCGCGTCGTCGATGGGAGCGCGGCCGAACGCCTCGTCGGGGTTCTCCCACGGCTCCTCGTCGGTCGGCTCGTCCTCGGCCCGGACCAGTTCCGGAGGCAGCCGCGTCTCCTGCCAGGCGTGACACGCGTCGGTGCGTCCCCCGATGTCGGCTCCGCACGAGGCGCAGACCAGGTTCACCCCGTCCTCGGCGTGGATGCCGACGCACCCGTCGGCGCACCGCTCCGGCACCAGCCGCGTGCCGGACACGTCGCCGGGGGCCAGCACGTACGTGCCGTTCGCGTCGACCGCGTAGGTGCCGTGCGTCATCAGGACGGGCCGGAAACCGACCTCGTGGTAGGGCTGGAACCCCGGTCGCGGCATCGGCGCCCGCAGCAGCGCGCCGGTCAGGACCGCGCCGCACCGCGCGCAGTGGAAAGTCGTGCGAACGTTCAAGGGCCTCGCTGTTCGATCTGTTCGGAACGCGCCCATACCAGGGGGCGCAGCTCGTCGGGCTCCACGGGGGCGTCCGGCCGCCGCAGCACGTCGGCCCGCGCCCGCCGCGCCACCGACACCATCCGGTGGAAGTGCCGGAAGATCTGGATCTCGCCGTCCTGCCCGTGATCCCACCGGCCGAGGTACTCGTAGTCCATGCCGTGCCGGTTGTGCGGGTCCAGCCGGGCCGCGACCACGCCCCAGTTCCGCGCCTCCGCCGGCGAGCTCGGCCGGAGGACGACCATCCCGTTCGTCCGCCGCACCCGCCCCCGGTCCCACTCCCAGGGGCCGGGGTGCCGCTCCCACCAGGTGTCCTCGTCGGCCAGCGCGGCGTCCAGACCGTGCGTGCGCCACCGCACCGTCCCGTCCGGCGCGCCCGCCAGCGGCAGCCGCGCCTTCAGGTCGCGCGCCGCCCTCCCGGTGAACGGCGTCTCCCATGTGGGGACCAGCACGATCGGGTCCCCCGGGTCGGCGTCGAACGGGGTCGGCGCCACGAACTCCCGGTCGATCACCACCAGCGTCCCCGGCCGCGACTGGTAGGCCAGCCCCCACAGCAACCGGCCCAGCAGCCGCGCGCCGTGCCGGTCCGACAGCACGTGCCAGGTGCCGTGGAACAGGTTCGTGCTGAACCGCACGGCCGTCCCCGGCCGCAGCCCGATGACGGTGTGCTCGCGCCCGTCCAGCCGCAGCGTCCGGCGGTGCAGCTTCATGCCGTCGGCGGCGGCCCGCGCGTTGGCGGGCCGCTGCCGACTCCTCATGCGCGCCGTCATCCCTTGATGCAAATGAGCTGCTTGAGGTGCGCCACGACCTCCACCAGGTCCGACTGCGCCTCGATCACCGACTCCAGGTCCTTGTACGCGCCGGGGATCTCGTCCAGCACTCCGGCGTCCTTACGGCACTCCACGCCCTTGGTCTGCTCGACCAGGTCGTCCACCGTGAACGCCTTGCGCGCCTTGTTGCGGCTCATCCTCCGCCCCGCGCCGTGCGAGGCCGAGTTGAAGGCCGCCTCGTTCCCCAGGCCCCGCACGATGTAGGTCCCGGTCGCCATCGATCCCGGGATGATCCCCAGGTCGCCCCGCCCGGCGCGGATCGCGCCCTTGCGGGTGACGAGCAGGTCCACGCCGTCGTAGGTCTCCTCCGCCACGTAGTTGTGGTGGCACGAGATGACCTCGCCCCACGTGCAGCGCTTGGCGCCGAAGTACTTGGTGACCACCTGCTGGGACAGCGCGACCATGACGGCCCGGTTCCGGCGCGCGTACTCCTGCGCCCAGAACAGGTCCCGCCGGTACTCCTCCATCTTGGCGGTCCCGGCGAGGAACACCGCGAGGTCGGGGTCGGGCAGGTCCTGGTTGTGCGGCAGCTTCCGGGCGGCCTCGACGTGGTGCTCGGCGAGCTCCTTGCCGATGTTGCGCGACCCCGAGTGCAGCACCAGCCAGATCGCGCCCTCGTCGTCGGCGCACAGTTCGAGGAAGTGGTTGCCGCCGCCGAGGCTGCCGAGCTGCGCGCGGGCCTTGCCGAACCGGCCGCGCACCGCCGGGTGCAGCTCGTCGAAGCGCTTCCAGAAGTCGTACCAGCCGCGTTCCTTCAGTCCCGGCAGCGCGGACGGGTCGACCGGGTCCTTGTGCGCGTGGTAGCCGACCGGGATCGTGCGCTCCAGCCGCGACCGCAGCAGGCCGAGATCGTCGGGCATGTCCTCGACGGTGAGGCTGGACCTGACGGCCGTCATCCCGCAGCCGATGTCCACGCCGACGGCGGCCGGGGAGACGGCGTCGCGCATCGCGATCACCGAGCCCACGGTCGCGCCCTTGCCGTAGTGCACGTCCGGCATGACCGCCAGGCCCTCCACCCACGGCAGCCGCGACACGTTCTGCAGCTGCTCCAGCGCGACGTCCTCGACGGTGGTCGGGTCGGTCCACATCCGGATCGGAACACGACCGCCCTTGAGCGTCTGGTACGGCATCACCTGCTCCTCTCCGCGACATCGACGATGATCCGAACCGCGCACCATGAAGCCAGAGACACCAGGTGCGGAACAACTCATTTTCCCACCGACCCGGACGAACGGCGGCCCCTCCCCGGCCGGGGTCAGAGGGGGCGTCCGGCCAGGGCCTCCTGCCAGCGCCGGTGGGCGCGGGCGGCCTGGCGGGCGCGGTAGGCGATGGGCATGTAGCGCACGCGCTCGGGCAGCAGCGGCGCCGTGCGGCCGAGCACCGTGGCCAGGACGCGCAGCCGGCGCTCGTCCCGGGCCGTCCAGGAGAGGCCGAGCTTGTCGCGGGCGCCCGGCGGGAGCGTGCCGACGGTGACGAAGCGGGCCAGGCGCCCGCCGGTCAGGCTCAGCGGGGCCAGCAGGGGACGCAGCCGCGCCGGCACGGTGGGCGGCACCTTGTCCATCCGGTCCAGGACCTCCAGCGCGACCCGGTGCGGCACCAGGGTGTCGGCGACCATGCGGTCGAAGTAGGTCCAGAAGTCGGCGACGGTGGCGGGCAGCATCCGTTCGGGCACCTGGAGGATCCGGCCGAGGTTCATGAACTCCTCGAACAGCCGCCGTTCCCGCTCGGGGGTCAGCGGCTCGGGCGAGAAGCGGCGGGCCACGGTGTCGGCGGCGTAGTAGCCCGTCAGGTGCACCCACGCCCACGGCTCGGCGGACAGGGCGTGGTGGCGGGTGCCGTTCTCGTCCTCGGCGCTGAGGGGCTTGTGCATCCGCCGCAGCCGCCTGCCCTCGGCGATCGCCTCCTCCCCGCCGTACACCCAGGTCTGCACGGAGGCGAAGCTGCGCATGGCCCGGCCGACCGGGTCGGCGCGGAAGCTGGAGAGTTGGTCGACCACCGTCCCGATCGCCGGGTGCATGGCCTGGAGGATGAACGCGCTGTTCCCGGCGACCGCCGACAGGTACATGCCGAGGTCGTCCCAGAGGATCGAGCCCGGGCCGAACGGCTCGGGCTCGCGCTGCCCGGCCGTTCTCCCGGTCTCCTCGGGCACGTGTCCCGGGGACGGGGTGAGGGGGGTGGGTTCGGTCAACGTCATGGTGCGGCCTCCCGACGAGCGCCTGCTGCGTTGATACGAAAAGACTAATTTCGTCTCAGTGTATGCACGCCCTTCATCCGCCGTCGAGGGTCCTGCATGGCACGGCGCACACTTGTTGGCAAAGTGCCAGTTGCTGGGGGCCGCCAGCGAAGATCTGGCGTGTGCGGATCTTCGGCGCCGGGGCCTGGTCCCGGGTCAGGCGTCGGGCCGGGGGCGGCGGTGGCCGTTGACGATGGGCACCAGGTAGCGGCGCGCGAACGCGCGGGCGCCGTCGTCGTCCAGCGGGATGAGCCCGGCCGGGGTGAGCGACAGCGAGTGGGTCAGCCGGACGAGGATCTCGGCCACCAGCTCCGGGTCGAACCCCTCGTCGGCCGACACCGGGCGCAGCCGCTGGGCCAGGTACCCGCGGGCGGCGGCCAGCAGCGGCCCGGCCGCGGAGGTCGCGTGCGGCAGCAGGAGGTCCGGTTCGATCGTCATCAGCCGGTTGAACAGCCGCTGCTCCCGGCTGATCCGCACCGTCGCGGCGAAGCCCTCGACGATCCCCTCCTCCAGCCCCGGCACGTCGGCGACGGCCTGGTCGAGCTCGGCGAAGAACCGCCGGGCCTCGCGCATCAGCACCCCGCTGACCAGCTCGGCCTTGCTGGGGAAGCGGCGGTAGACGGTGGCGCGGCCCAGCCCGGAGGCGCGGGCGACGTCGTCCATCGTCGTCTTGCGCAGCCCGAAGGTCTCGAACAGGCCGAGCGCGGCGTCCAGGATGCGGTCGGTCAGGGGCTCGCCGGGGTCCGGTTCGCTCCGCGTCGCGCCGGTGAGCAGGCCGCGCAGGGGATCGTCGCCGTCGTCGTCCATCGTGCGGCCAGGCTATCGGCGGTGGCGGGCCGCGCGCATCGCCCTGGCCGCTATCGGCGTGTACCGCAGCGGACCGACCAGGGCGGCGTCGGCCGTCCGCATCGCCTGGGCGAACCTCCGGAAACGCCACTCGTCGGCGGCCGACCACGCCAGGCCGAACCGCGCGCGCAGCACCGGTGGCAGGCTGCCGACGCCCGCCCGCCGCAGCATCGCGGTGGTGGGGACCGCCAGGCCCTGCCACGCCAGGTCCGGCAGCGGCCAGCGCGGCGGGGGCGGCAGTGGCTGATGGTCCAGCCGGATGAGCAACCGGACGGTCTCGTTGTCCTCCAGCCGGTCGTTCACCATCGCGTCGAAGTGGCGGCGGAAGGCGGGCAGGTCCGCCGGGACGTGGCGTTCGGTGACGCCCAGGGCGAACGCCAGTTGCCGCCACTCCTCGAACAGCGCGGCCGCGCGGGCGGGGGGCACCGGACGCGCGAACAGGCGCTGCGCCTCCAGCATCCCGTGCAGCAGGGTGGCGTGCACCCACAGGTAGGCCTCGGGGTTGAGCGCGTGGTAGCGGCGGCCCCGCGCGTCCACGCCCTTGATGTCCCGGTGGATCTCGCGGAGCCGGGCGGTCTCCCGGCGGCCCGCCGCGTCGCCCCGGTAGCCCAGGAACCGCGTCGTGGACTCGACGGTGCGCAGCAGGCGCCCCCAGCGGTCCTCCAGGAACTCCGAGTGGTCGGCCACCCCGGCGCCGACCACCGGGTGCGCCACCTGGAGCAGCAGGGTGCCCCGCCCGATGAGCCCGGCCCGCCAGTCACCGGCGTAACGCCAGATGAGCGATCCGGGCCCCGGGATGCGGCCCTCGGGGCGGTCCCGTACGGGAGGGGGCGGTGCGGTGCGGGTGTCCGGCTCGGGCATGGCGGCTCCCGTCGGTGATACGTCAATACATAATCCGTATCACCATCTCTCGACGGGGAACAGGGCCCGCCCCCTCAGCCGTCGCGGACGGTGCGGGCGTCGCCGGTCCGGCGCGTCGCGCCCTCGCGGTCGAGGTGTTCCAGCAGGGCGGCCGCCACCCGGCGCGTGGCGCCGAGCGCCTGGCGGGCCTGGCCGAGGGTGAAGGGCTGCGGGAGGCCGGCGAGCAGGGCCAGCGCCCGCGCGGGCGCGTCGGGCAGGAGGACCACGTCGCCGGGCAGCGGCAGGACCAGGCCCTCGCGGGCGGCGGCGGCCAGCACCGCGGGGGTCAGGCCGAGGCCCGCGAGCTCCTCGGAGGTCGGGGCCCGGAACGGGGCCCCGGCCAGGTGGCCGCGCAGCCGGGACACCGCCGCCGTCACCTGGGGCGGCGGTTCGGTCCGGGCGTGGACGCGGCCGCCCGACAACCGGAGCGGGTCGCGGACCAGGGCGGCGACCAGCGCGCGGCTGGGGAGCGAGAGCCTCAGCCGGGCCGCCTCCAGCGGGAGGCCGGGGGCCAGCGGGTGGTCCGCCGCGTGGGCCGTGACCTCCTTGACCAGGCGGTGGTGCAGGTCGTCCCAGTGCACCGGGTCCGCCAGCCAGTCGTCCACCTCGACGGCGTCCACGGGCGCGGCGCAGCCCATCAGGGCCAGGTCGGCGCGGGTCAGGACGCCGTGGCGGCGCAGCAGGACGTCGCCGCTGGGGCGGTCGGGCCAGGTCGCCAGCTCGCGGGCGCGGGCCGCGCCGGCCCCCCGGCGGACCAGGGTGGGCGGGCGGACGTCCAGGACGTGCACGCCCGCCACGGCACGGCGTCCCGGGTCGCGCAGCAGGGCCGTGTCGCCGACGTGGAGGGGCAGGCGGGCGTTGATGGTGAGGCGGGCGGTGTCGGGGCCGAGGGGACGCAACCGCACCGGGACGGCCGCCGAGCCGATGTGCAGGATCATCTGGCGGGGCAGGCGGCCGGAGGGCTCGTTGAAGCGCGTGCGGACGTCGATGCAGGTGGTGGGGGTCCAGGCGGCCGGGGTGACCAGGCTCATGCCACGGCTGACGCGGTGGTGGTCGACGCCGCGGAGGTTGAGGGCGACGCGGGTGACGCCGTGGACGCTGTCGAGGCGCTCCTTGGCGGACTCGACGGCGCGGACGCGGACGCGTTCGCCGGCGGGCATCAGGACGAGCTCGTCGCCGGTGCCGACGGTCCCGGCGGTGAGGGTGCCGGTGACGACGGTGCCGCTGCCCTGGACGGTGAACGCGCGGTCGATCCACAGGCGGACCGGCGCGGCGGGGTCGGGGACCGGGAGGCGGCCGGTGAGGCGGTCGAGGGCGGCGGTGAGGTCGGGCAGGCCCTCGCCGGTGACGGCGCTGACGGTGACGGACTCGACGTTGCGGAGGCCGGTGGTGGCGAGGCGCTCGCGGGCCTGGCGCAGGGCGAGCTTGGGGGCGGCGACGTCGCAGCGGGTGACGGCGAGGACGCCGTGCCGGACGCCGAGGGCGTCCAGGGCGGCCAGGTGCTCCTCGGACTGGGGCATCCAGCCCTCGTCGGCGGCGACGGCGAACAGGACGGCGGGGACGGGCCCGGCCCCGGCGAGCATGGTGGTGACGAAGCGCTCGTGCCCGGGGACGTCGACGAACGCCAGGCGGCGGCCGGAGGGCAGGTCGGTCCAGGCGAAGCCGAGGTCGAGGGTGAGGCCGCGGCGGCGCTCCTCGGCCAGGCGGTCGGGGTCGGTGCCGGTGAGGGCGCGCACGAGGGCGGACTTGCCGTGGTCCACGTGCCCGGCGGTGGCGACGACCTGCATCAGTTCCCTTCCCGGGCGGTGCGGACGGCGGCGCCGAGCGCCCGGTCGTCGGCGGGGTCGACCGACCGGAGGTCGAGCAGGAGGCGGTCGCCCTCCATGCGGCCGACGACGCGGCGGGCGCGCAGGGGCCGTTCGTAGTGGGCCGGGAGGGCGACGGCGACGCTGGGCAGTTCGACGCCGGGGGCGGCGCCGCCGCCGACGGTCGCGACGGTGTCGGTGACGGCGGCGTCCACCCCGTGGGCGGTGAGCACGGCGGCGAGGGCCTCGGCGCGGGCGCGCAGGGCGGGCCGGGTGGCGTGCAGCATCCGGGTGACGGGGGGCCGGGGGCCGCGCAGGGTCGCCTCCAGCGCGGCGAGGGTGGTCTTGTCGGGGCGCAGGGCCCGGTAGAGGGGGTGGCGGCGCAGGCGGGCGACCAGGTCGCGGCGGCCGAGCAGCAGCCCGGCCTGGGGGCCGCCGAGGAGCTTGTCGGCGCTGGCGGTGACGAGGGCGGCCCCGTCGGCGAGCGCGGTGGCGGCATCGGGCTCGTCCGGCAGCAGCGGGTCGGGGGCCAGCAGGCCCGAGCCGATGTCGGCGACGACGGGCACGCCGAGGGGCGCCAGCTCGCGGACCGGGGCGGCGGCGGTGAAGCCCTCGATGCGGAAGTTGGAGGGGTGGACCTTCAGGACGAACGCGGTTGCGGGCCCGAGCGCGGCGGCGTAGTCGGCGGCGGTGGTGCGGTTGGTGGTGCCGACCTCGCGCAGCCGGGCGCCGGTCGCGGTGAGCAGGTCGGGCAGGCGGAACCCGTCGCCGATCTCGACCATCTCGCCGCGGCTGACGACGATCTCGCGGCCCCGCGCCAGGGCGGTCGCGGCGAGGGCGAGGGCGGCGGCGTTGTTGTTGACGACCTGGACGTCCTCGGCGGCGGGGCAGGCGGCGCGCAGCGCGTCCAGGGTCCCGGTGCCGCGCGGTCCCCGGCGTCCGGCGGCGAGGTCGTACTCGACGTCGGTGGTCCCGGCGGCGGCGAGGACGGCGTCGCGGGCGGCGGGCGACAGCGGCGCGCGGCCGAGGTTGGTGTGGAGCAGGACGCCGGTGGCGTTGATGACGGGCCGCAGCGTGGTGGCGTGCTCGGGGAGGGCGGCCAGGGCGGCGTCGGCGACGTCCTCGGGGGCGAGGCGACCGGCGCGGACGGCGTGCTGCGCGTCGGCGACGGCGGTCTTCACCAGGACGCGGCCGAGCCGGTCGGCGGCGGCCCTCAGGCGGGGATCGGCCAGGACGGCGTCGGTGCGGGGGACGCTGCGCCGGGGGTCGGCCGGTGGACGGGACGGCGTGGGCTCCACGAGAGGCAACCCTATGGACGGCGGGGGCGTCGCGGAAGCCGACCGCGCGCGGAGGGCGGGAACGGGACGTCCGTCACACTCCGGCGGCGGTCCCCCCTCGCGCTCCGGGCGGCGCCGCCGACAGCGGTCCACCGGGCGGCCCGGCGATGCCGAAGTGGTCGCACTCGGAGGCCGAGTAGGCGAGAAAGTCGTCGATCATGCGGTTGACCAGGACGGCGAGCCGTTCCCGGTCGTCGGCGGGCCAGTGCGCAAGGGCGCCGGACATCCAGCGCAGCGCGGCCCCGCGGATCGCCTCGACGGCGTCGTGCCCGGCGGGCAGCAGGCGGACCCGCTGGGCGCGCCGGTCGTGCGGGTCGGGGACGCGTTCCAGGTAGCCGGCCTTCTCCAGGCGCTGGACCTGGCGGGTGACGTGCGGGGCCTCGACGGCGAGGCGCTGGGCGATCTCGCCGGGGCGCATGGGCTCGCCGGTCTCGGCCAGCAGGCGCAGCAGGGGCACGGCCGCGCGGTCGACGGGGACCCCGGCGGCGCTGACCGTGCGGTCGTGCTGGCGGGCACGGGTCAGCAGGTGGGCCACGCGGGTGAGGCCGCGTTCCAGCTCGACGACCCCGGCCGGACGGGTGTCGGCGACGGCGGAGGAGTGTGGCGCGGGCATGTGATCCATCTTACAGGCATATTACTTAACTTAAGTAAGTAGTACGCTTCATCCTTGTCGTGGCCTTCGACACGCTTTCCCCCTGTTTCTCCTGGAGGTCCCATGACCGGTGCCGTCACGACGGCGCCCGGCGCCCGCACCGGTCCCGGGGGCGCCCCGCGCCCCGGCCTGACGCTGGTGGCGCTGGCCACGGCCGGGATGGTGGTGTCGGTGCAGCAGACGCTGGTGCTGCCGCTGCTGCCCCGGCTGATGGAGCGGTTCCACACGTCGGTGACGGCGGTGACCTGGGTGTTCACCGCCGCCCTGCTGGCGGGCGCGGTCGCCACTCCCCTGCTGACGCGGTTCGGCGACATGTACGGCAAGAAGCGCATGATCCTGCTGGCGATGGGGCTGCTGGTGGCCGGGTCGGTGGTGTGCGCGCTGTCGGAGTCGCTGGGCGTGCTGGTCGTGGGCCGGACCCTCCAGGGGACGTCGTCGGCGCTGGTCCCGCTGGCGATCGGGGTCATCCGCGACACCTTCCCCCGCGAACGCGTCACCACCGGCATCGGGATCGTCAGCGCCACGATGGGCGTGGGCGGCACGATCGGCATGCTGGTCACCGGCGTGATCGCCGACCACACCACCAGCCACCACCCGGTCTTCTGGATCACGGCGGGGCTGGCGGGCGCCGGGGCGGTGCTGATCCGGTTCGCCGCGCCGGACGTCGGGACGCGCTCGGGCGGCCGCCCCGACGTGGCCGGGGCGCTGCTGCTGGGCGCGTGGCTGGTGTGCCTGCTGCTCGGGATCAGCCAGGGCAACCGCTGGGGCTGGACCTCCGGCGGGGTGCTCGGGCTGTTCGGCGCGGCGGCGGCGCTGTGCGCGGTGTGGGTGCTGGTCGAGACGCGGGTGCGCGAGCCGCTGGTGCGGCTGGGCCTGCTGGTCGGGCCGCGGTCGCTGTCGGCGAACGTCGCGTCGGTCCTGCTGGGCTTCTCGATGTTCGCGGCGTTCACCCTGATCTCCACGTTCGTGCAGACGCCCGCGGCGGTCGCCGGGTACGGGCTGAGCGGGTCGGTGCTGGACGTGGGCCTGTACACGCTGCCGAGCACGGTGACGATGCTGGCGGCCTCGATGCTGTCGGGACGGCTGGCCCAGCGGCTCGGCGCGGCGTTCACGCTGGCGATCGGGGCGGTGTTCGCGGCGCTCAGCTACGCGTGGCTGGCGGTGTTCAACGGCACCGTGACCGACATGCTGGTGTTCAACGCGGTGCAGGGCGTCGGGTTCGGGATCGCCTACGCGGCGCTCGGCACCCTGGCGGTGCAGCACGTGCCGATGGACCAGAGCGGCATCGCCAGCGGCATCAACTCGCTGGTGCGGGTCGCGGGCGGCAGCGTCGCGGGCGCGGCCACCGCCGCCGTCCTGACCGCCGGGACGGCCACCGGGGCGAGGGCGCCGTCGCTGGACGCCTACGTGCTGTGCTTCTGGCTCGCGGCGGCCGGGGCGCTGCTGGCCGCGGCGGTCGCGACGGCGCACGGGCTGCGCCACCCCCGTCACTGAGCGGTCCGCGGATCGGACCGGCGCGGGGCCTTGACGAATCGGGCCCCGGGCGGGCCGTATAGGGGAACGCCCCAATTCCCGATGTTGGGGTGGTCCGACTGCTCCGGAGGACGATATGGGCGCCTACGCGGCCGCGTACGAACGCAGCATCGCCGATCCGACCCGGTTCTGGGGGCTGGCGGCCCGCGACATCCGCTGGCTGGTCCCGCCGGACCGGGTGCTGGACGACGGCGCTCCCCCGTTCTACCGGTGGTTCACCGGCGGTGAGCTGAACACCTGCGACAACGCCCTGGACCGGCATGTGGAGGAGGGCCGCGGCGACCAGCCCGCCCTGATCTACGACAGCCCCGTCACCGGGACCGTGCGCACCTACACCTACCGGGAGCTGACCGAGGAGGTGGCGCGGTTCGCCGGGGCGCTGCGGGCGCAGGGCGTGGACCGCGGCGACCGCGTGGTGATCTACCTGCCGATGATCCCGGAGGCGGTGGTCGCGATGCTGGCGTGCGCGCGGCTGGGCGCGGTCCACTCGGTGGTGTTCGGCGGGTTCGCGGCCCGCGAGCTGGCGGTGCGGATCGACGACGCCCGGCCCAAGGCCGTGGTGTCGGCGTCCTGCGGGATCGAGGGGGCGCGGGTGGTGGCCTACAAGCCGCTGCTGGACGAGGCCCTGGAGCTGGCGTCGCACAAGGTGGAGCGGTGCGTGATCCGGCAGCGCCCGCAGCTGCACGCCGACCTGGCGCGGCCCCGCGACGTGGAGTGGGACGAGGCCGTCGCCGCCGCCGAGCCCGCCGGGTGCGTGCCGGTCGCCGCCACCGACCCGCTCTACATCCTCTACACCTCCGGCACCACCGGCCGTCCCAAGGGCGTGGTGCGCGACAACGGCGGCCACGCGGTCGCGCTGCGCTGGTCGATGGAGAACGTCTACGGCGTCGGCCCCGGCGACGTGTTCTGGGCGGCCTCCGACGTCGGCTGGGTCGTCGGGCACTCCTACATCGTGTACGCGCCGCTGCTGACCGGCTGCACGACGGTGCTGTACGAGGGCAAGCCGGTCGGGACGCCGGACGCGGGCGCGTTCTGGCGGGTGGCGGCCCAGCACCGGGTGAAGGCGCTGTTCACCGCGCCGACCGCGATCCGCGCCATCAAGAAGGAGGACCCGGAGGGGCGGCTGCCGGCCGGGTACGACCTGTCGGCGCTGGAGACGCTGTTCCTGGCCGGGGAGCGCCTGGACCCCGACACCTACCACTGGGCGGCGCGCGTGCTGGACCGGCCGGTGATCGACCACTGGTGGCAGACCGAGACCGGCTGGCCGATCGTGGCGAACCCGCGCGGCCTGGAGCCGCTGCCGGTCAGGCCGGGGTCGCCGTCGGTGCCGGTGCCCGGCTACGACGTGCGGGTGCTCGGCCCCGACGGGGAGCCGGTCCCGCCCGGCGCCGACGGCGACATCGTGATCCGGCTGCCGCTGCCGCCCGGCACGCTGCCCACCCTGTGGCAGGACGACGAGCGGTTCGTCGAGTCGTACCTGACCCGTCACCCCGGCCACTACCTGACCGGCGACGGCGGGCACCTGGACGAGGACGGCTACGTGTGGGTGATGGGCCGCACCGACGACGTGATCAACGTCGCCGGGCACCGGCTGTCCACCGGCACGATGGAGGAGGTCATCGCCGCCCACCCGGCGGTCGCCGAGTGCGCCGTCATCGGCGTGCGGGACGAGCTGAAGGGCCAGGTGCCGCGCGGGCTGGTGGTCCTGAAGAGCGGCGCCGACGCCGACCCCGCCGCGCTGCGCGACGAGCTGGTCGCGATGGTGCGGCGGCAGGTCGGGCCGGTCGCGGCGCTCAAGGAGATCACGGTGGTGCGGGCGCTGCCCAAGACCCGGTCCGGCAAGATCCTGCGCGGCGTGATGCGGGGCATCGCCGACGGGCAGGAGGTGCCGGTGCCGTCCACGATCGAGGACCCGGCGGTCCTGGAGGAGCTGCGCCCGGTGCTGCGCTCCCCCGGCGCCTGACCCGGAGCCTGACCCGGCACCCGGACCGGCGCGCGCCCGGCCGCCGTCCCGGGGGTCCGGGACGGCGGCCGGGCGGCAGGCCACCGGTCAGTAGTCGCTGCCGGAGCGCTTCGGCCAGAAGGCGGCCACCAGGTAGACGCCGATGGCCGCGACGGCCACCTGGAAGAGCGTCTCCCAGAAGTTCCACCCCTCGGTCTTCAGACCGAACAGGTGGGCGAGCCCCGTGCCGATGAACGCCGCCACGATGCCCACCACCACCGTCAGCCAGATCGGCATGTGCTGCTTGCCCGGCACCACGAGCCGGCCGAGCGCGCCGATGATCGCGCCGAAGATGATGGCCGTGATGATCCCCCCGATGGTCATGTCCGCTCCTTCGGTCATGAGGCGTCGGCTCCCGCCTGTCGCGGAACCGTCATCCCTCCCCTACCCACCACGCGATCATCGACACGATCCGTGACGGAACGCACACCGGGGGCGATCACGCCCGCTACGCGCGGGTGCCGGCCGGGTCGGCGGCGGGCGCGCGGTCCTCGCCCATCAGGCGGCGCAGCGCCCGCACGAACAGGAACATCACCACGCCCGCGGCCACGGTGAGCGCGCCCAGCAGCAGGAAGTAGGTCACATCGCCCAGTGCGCCCTGGAAGCGGGCGACCTGCCCGCCGACGGCGTCCCCGGCGGCGGTGGCCAGGAACCACACGCCCATCATCTGGCTGGCGAACGCCTGCGGGGCCAGCCGGGTGGTCACCGACAGGCCGACCGGTGACAGGCACAGCTCGCCGAGGGTCTGCAGCAGGTACACCGCGATCAGCCACAGCAGCGAGATCCGGGCCCCGCCCGCGGCGGCGTTCGAGGCGATCGACATCACCACGAACGACAGCCCGCACATCACCAGCGCGAACGCGAACTTGTGCGGGGTGCCGACCCGGTCGCCGAGTCTGACCCACAGCCAGGCGAACACCGCCGAGAAGCAGATGATCAGGATGGGGTTGATGTTCTGTGTCCAGGACGAGGGCATGTCCCAGCCGAGGATGGTCAGGTCGACCTTCTGCTGGGCGAAGATGTTGAGCGGCCCGGCCGCCTGGTCGAAGATCATCCAGAAGAGGGCGGCGGCGACGAACAGCCACACGTAGGCGCGCAGCCTCACGCGTTCCTCGCCGCTCACCTCGGGGCTGCGGAACATGAACGCGAAGTAGGCGACCGGCACGACGATCGCCAGCGCGGTCAGCGCGACGGTGACGCCGTCGACGGTCAGCCGGCCCGTCACCGCGAAGGCCGCCAGCACGGCGGCGACCAGCGCCAGCACCAGGCC
Organism: Actinomadura kijaniata NBRC 14229; assembly: GCF_001552175.1. GTDB lineage: Bacteria > Actinomycetota > Actinomycetes > Streptosporangiales > Streptosporangiaceae > Spirillospora > Spirillospora kijaniata. The sequence goes on along the minus strand of NZ_BCQR01000008.1, from coordinate 100,431 downwards.
GACGGTGCGGAACACCCGGGTGCGCTCGGCCGGGGTGAGCGGGTTGCCGGGCCGGTCGCCCACGCCCCGCAGGTGCCGCCCGCCGATCACGTACTGGGCCAGGCCCAGCGCCATGCCGACCGCGGCGGCGCCGAAGCCGACGTGCCAGTTGACGTCCTGGCCCAGGTAGCCGACCAGGAACGGCGCCAGCGACCCGATGTTGATGCCCATGTAGAAGATCGAGAACGCCGAGTCGCGGCGGGCGTCGGGCTCGCCGTCGTACAGCTTGCCGACCATCGTGGAGATGTTCGGCTTCAGCAGCCCGGTGCCCAGGATGATCAGCATGAGGCCGAGGTAGACGAAGCCCGCCCCGCCGGGGACGGCCATCGACAGGTGGCCGCACATGATGACGACGCCGCCGACCAGCACGGCCCGGCGGGCGCCGAGGATCCGGTCGGCGATCCAGCCGCCGGGCAGGGCCACGAAGTAGACCATCGCCATGTAGACGCCGAGCAGCGCCTTGGCCGTGCCCTCGGCCATGCCCAGGCCGGAGTCGGCGGGCGGCGCGATCAGGAACAGCACGAGGATCGCGCGCAGGCCGTAGAAGCTGAACCGCTCCCACAGCTCGGTGAAGAAGAGCGTGGCCAGGCCCCATGGATGACCGAAGAAGGTGCGACCCGACGTCGCACCGGCAGACGTGGGCGTCGCCATACGGTGTTTCCCCCCGGAGATCGTCGCCACCCGGCGTGATCGGGGCCTACCCCGGACCGGCGCCGGGCGAACAGTCCGTCGGGGAGGCTATCCGATCCTTTGACCTGCCAAGTTCCGGGTGTTGTCACCGAGGGTGGTCAGCGGACCACGAGGGTGTGCCGCCCCCGCGGCACCAGTTCCCCGACCACCGGGGCGCCGGGGATCTCCCCCGCGACCAGCAGCCCGCCGGAGGTCTGGGCGTCGGCCAGCAGCAGCCGCTCCTCCTCCGGCAGCGCGCCGAAGTCGGTGTGCGGGGCGATCCAGGCCAGGTTGCGGCGCGTCCCGCCGGGCACGAACCCGTCGCGCACCGCCTCCCGGGCGCCCTCCAGGCGGGGCACGGCCGCCGCGTGCACCACGGCGGTCACGCCGCTGGCGCGGGCCAGCTTGTACAGGTGGCCGAGCAGCCCGAACCCGGTGACGTCGGTGGCGCAGATCACGCCCCGCTCCAGGGCGAGCCGGGAGGCGTCGGCGTTCAGCGCGGTCATCGCGGCGACGGCCTGCGGGAACACCTCCCCGGTCGCCTTGTGGCGAGCGTTGAGGACCCCGATGCCGAGCGGCTTGGTCAGCGACAGCGGGACGCCGGGGCGGCCCGCGTCCAGCCGCAGCAGCCGGGCGGGGTCGGCGATCCCGGTGACGGCCAGGCCGTACTTGGGCTCGGGGTCGTCGACGCTGTGCCCGCCGGCGATCGGGCAGCCCGCGGCGGTGGCCACGTCCCGGCCGCCGCGCAGCACCTCCCGCGCGAGCTCGGCGGGCAGCACGTCGCGCGGCCAGCCCAGCAGGTTGAGCGCCATCAGCGGCGTGCCGCCGACGGCGTAGACGTCCGACAGGGCGTTGGCGGCGGCGATCCGGCCCCAGTCGTAGGGGTCGTCGACGACGGGGGTGAAGAAGTCGGCGGTCGAGACCACCGCGCGGTCGCCGTCGACGCGCAGCACGGCCGCGTCGTCGCCGTCGGCCGCGCCGACCAACAGCTCGGTGCCGGGCGGGGCGGGAGCGAGGCCCGGTCCGTCGCTCAGCCCGGCCACCAGCTCCTCCAGCTCGCCGGGCGGGATCTTGCAGGCGCAGCCGCCGCCGTGGGCGTACCGGGTCAGCCGGAGGGGGACGGAGTGGGCCGCTGCCTGGGAGGTCACGCGGGGACCGTACCCACCCCGACCATTAACGATCAAGAAACGCTGCGCCACCGTTCGGTCACCGGTCGCCTTACACCGCCTCCGACCAGCCGGTAAACCCGCCGGGCCGGGCCGAACGCGTTCACCCCACCCCTTGCCCGAACGCCGTTCGGCATGATGCGATGCCCCCTGCAAGTAATCACTTATCCAGCCGCACGGACCGAGAGGGGCGCGAGATGGTCGATGCCGGTATCCAGGAGGCGCGGGAGGGGCTGGCCCGGCGGCTGGCGGGACGGACGGTCTGCACCGAGCTCGCCGGCACCGTCCGCGCGCACGGCGACCGGCCCGCCTACTCCGACCGCGACGCCGACGGCTGGCGCACCCTCACCTGGAGCGCGTTCCGCGACCGGGCCCTGGACGCCGCCGCCGGGTTCGCCGCGCTCGGCCTGGAGCCGGGCGACGTGGTGGCGCTGATGATGCCCAACCGCGTGGAGCACCTGCTGGCCGACTCCGGCGCGATGCACGCGGGGGCCGTCCCCACCACCGTCTACGCCACCCTGGCCCCCGACCAGGTCGCGTTCATCGCCACCGACTGCGCCGCCAAGGTCGCGGTGCTCGACGGTCGCGACCAGCTCGACCGGTGGCTCCCGGTGCTGGACCGGCTGCCCGCCCTGCGCCGCGTCGTCGTGGTGGACGCCGCGGCCTGCCCGGCCGGGGACAAGTTCCTGACCTGGGACGACCTCCTGGCGCTGGGCGCCGAGCGCCGCGCCGCCGACGCCGCCGCCCTGGACGCCCGCTGGACGGCCCTCACCCCCGGCGACACCGTCTGCCTGCTCTACACCTCCGGCACCACCGGCGACCCCAAGGGCGTGCGGATCACCCACTCGATGGTGCTGCACGAGGCGGAGATGGTGGGCGGCGCGTCCGCGCTGCCCGAGCGGCCCACCGCGATCTCCTACCTGCCGTTCGCGCACATCGCCGACCGCGTCCTGAGCTACTACCTGCCGATCCGGCTGGCCGCCCACATCCACTTCTGCCCCGACCCCGCCCAGCTCACCACCGTGCTGCGGGAGGTCCGGCCGCACACCTTCTTCGGCGTCCCGCGCGTCTGGGAGAAGATCATGGCGGGGATCCAGGCGGTGCTGGCCGGGGAGCCGGACGAGCGGAAGAAGGCCGCCGTCGCGCAGGCGCTGGAGGCGGGCCGCCGGTACGTGGCGGCGCAGGAGTACGGCAACCCGCCCGTTCCCGACGAGGTGGCGGCCGGGTTCGCGCGCTGGGACCAGGCCGTGCTCGCCCCGATGCGCGGGCTGCTCGGCCTGGACCGCGTCGTGCAGTCCTCCAGCGCCGCCGCCCCGCTGCCGGAGGAGGTCGCCCGGTTCTTCGCCGGGCTCGGCCTGAAGATCTTCGACGCGTACGGGATGACCGAGACCACCGGCGCGATCACCGCCAACCTCCACGACGCGTTCAAGCTCGGCACCGTCGGCCGCGCCCTCCCCGGCGTGGAGCTCTCCCTCGCCGAGGACGGGGAGATCCTGGTGCGCGGCGCGACCTGCACCCCCGGCTACCTCAACCGGCCGCGGGCCGACGCCGACCTGATCGACGCGGACGGCTGGATCCGCACCGGCGACATCGGCGTGCTGGACGACGACGGCTTCCTGCGGGTCGTGGACCGCAAGAAGGAGATCATCATCACGGCGGGCGGCGAGAACATCGCGCCCTCCCTCATCGAGAACCACCTCAAGGAGCACCCGCTGATCGGGCAGGCCCTCGCCTACGGCGACCGGCGGCCCTACGTCGTCGCCCTGATCACCCTGGACGGCGAGGTCGCGCCGGTGTGGGCCGCCGCCCGCGGCGTCGAGGCCGCCGACGTCGCCGAGCTGGCCGAGCACCCGCTGGTCCTGGAGGAGGTCGCGCGGGCCGTCGAGGACGCCAACGCCCGGCTCGCCCGCGTCCAGCAGGTCAAGAAGTGGCGGTTGCTGCCGGCCGAGTGGACCGCCGAGAGCGAGGAGCTGACCCCCACCCTCAAGCTCCGGCGCCGCGTCGTGCACGGCAAGTACGGCGACGCCCTCGAGGGGCTGTACGCCTCCTGACCCGGCCCGGCGCCGCCTCCCGCCGACGGGACTCAGCGGGAGGCGGTGCCGGGCCGCCCGGCCACCTCCGCGTGCAGCGCCTCCACCCGCGCGCTCAGCGCCCGCACCTCCGCCAGCACCGCCGCCGATCCGGCCTCTCCCCCGGGCTGCTCCCCGACCTCCCGGTCGTTCTCCAGGTCGAGGCGCGCCTCCTCCTCCATCGCGCTCACCACGATCGCGATGAACAGGTTCAGCACCGCGAACGTCGTGACCAGGATGTAGACCACGAAGAACGCCCAGGCCAGCGGCTGGGACTTCATGATCTCGCGGCTGACGTCGGACCAGCCGTCCCCGGTCATGATCTGGAACAGGGTGAACAGCGACGCGCCCAGGTCGCCGAAGTGGTCGGGCGCGGCCTCGGCGAACAGCTCGGTCGCCATCACGCCCGACACGTACAGGATCAGCACCAGCAGCCCGATGGTCGACACCATGCCGGGGATCGCGCCCAGCAGCGCCGCCACCACCCGCCGCATGCTCGGCACCGCCGAGATCAGCCGCAGCACCCGCAGGACCCGCAGCGCCCGCAGCACCGACAGCCCGCCCGAGTCGGGCAGCAGCGCGATCGCCACGACCGCCAGGTCGAACACGCTCCACGGGTCGCGCGCGAAGCGGCGGCCGTGGGCGACCAGGCGCAGCCCCAGCTCCGCCGTGAACAGCACCAGCGCCACCTGGTCGACGGCGGCGGCGGCCTCGCTGAACGGCCCGGAGAGGGCGGGCACCGTGTCCACCCCGAGCGCCAGGGCGTTGACGACGATCAGGATGGTGACGACGCGCTGGAACGCCGGGGCCTCCACCAGGGCGCGCAGCCGGGCGCGCGGCCCGGTGCTCTCCCTGGGACGGGGGACGGCCTCGGAAGGGGAAGCAGACTCGACCACATCGCCCAGCGTAGTGAACCGATCACGCAGCGGCGGCCGTAATGGTGATCCGGTCCCGGTCGCCACCCGACCCTCACCCGGCCGTCACCCGGCTCCCTCCCCGGTCACAGCGCGGTCACAGCGCGGTCAGGCCGCCGTCGACCGGGATCACCGCGCCGTTGACGTAGGCCCCGGCGCGGCTGGCCAGGAAGACCGCCACGCCCGCCATGTCGTCGGGCCGCCCGATCCGGCGCAGCGGCACCGCGCCCGCGATGGTCTCGCCGAACGCCTCCAGCGTCGCCGCCATCATCTTCGACTCGAACGGGCCCGGCGCCACCGCGTTGACCGTGATCCGCTCGGGCCCCAGCTCCTTGGCCAGCACGCGGGTCAGCTGGTGCAGCCCGGCCTTGCTGGCGGTGTAGGAGTACCGGTCGGTCGGCGTCATGATCCCGTCGACCGAGCCGATGTTGATGACGCGGGCCGGGTCGTCGTCGGTGGCGGCGGCGCGCAGCGCGGGCAGCAGCGCCCGGGTGAGGAAGAACGGGGCCTTCAGGTTGAGGTCCACCACCTTGTCCCACGCCGACGCCGGGAACTCCGCCAGCGGCGCGCCCCAGGTCGCGCCCGCGTTGTTGACCAGGACGTGCAGCGGGCCGTCGCCGAGCCCGGCGGCCAGCCGCAGGCACTCGGCCTCGGTGGCGAGGTCCGCCGGGATCGCCTCGACGGTCCCGAACTCCGCCAGCTCGGCCGCCGCCTTCGCGCACGCCTCCGGCTTGCGGGAGCTGATCACCACCTTCGCCGCGCCCGCCCGCAGCAGGCCCCGCGCGATCATCAGGCCGATGCCGCGCGTCCCGCCGGTCACCAGCGCCGTCTTGCCCGCCAGGCTGAACAGGTCCGTCATGCCGCTTTCCTTCCGTGGGGAGGCGATCCCCAGGTAATACGGTGGAGGGATGAGGCGGCGCAAGTTGGCCTACGGCGTCATGATGGGCGCCTGCCTGACCCTGTTCGTGCTCGCCTGGACGGTGGTGCGGCTCTTCTCGCCCGCCCTGGCGGTCGCGATGACGGTGGTGGCGATGGTGATCCCGCCGTTCGCCGCCGTGGTCGCCAACTGGAACTACGACCGCGACGAGTGACGCCCGCGCCGGTGCGCGAAGCCCTCCCCATCCCCCATTTTCCTTCCATTTTTTGGCGATAATTCCGTTTTCTGTTGTCCGCCGGGACACATTTCCCTGCACGGACGGTGCATTTTTCTCTGCTGGATCTCCCCCTTATGGGGCCGGGGCACGGCAATTAGCCTTCCCTGCGTGCGCCGCCCCCGGCAGATGGGAGAGCCCCCGAGATGACCAGCGAGGCAGCCTCCGCGCCGCCCCCCGCGTCCGCGTCCGCGCTGAGCCTCGGCACCCGCGCGGCGCGCAATCTGGCGACCACCACCAAGTCGGTACCGCAGACGCAGGGGATCACCCCGCGGTGGCTGCTGCGCAAACTGCCGTGGGTGGAGGTGCGCGGCGGCACCTACCGGGTCAACCGCCGCCTGCGGGTGACGCCGGGACGCGGCCGGCCGGCGTTCGTGCAGGAGGGCGCCGACCACGTCCGGATCGTCCCCGAGACCCTCACCGAGCTGCCCCCGCTCCACGGCCTCGCCGACCGGGCCGCGCTGGAGCGCCTGGCCGGGCTGTTCACCGCCCGCGAGCTGCGGCCCGGCGAGGTCCTCACCGAGGCCGGGACGCCGGTCGGGGAGATGCTGGTCGTCGCGCACGGCAAGGTCGAACGCCTCGGGCCCGGCGAGTACGGCGGCGTCCGGAGCCTCGCCGTCGTCGGAGGCGGCGCGACGCTGGGCGAGGAGCTGCTGCACGAGCCCGACCCCGTGTGGCCGCACACCCACCGCGCCGTGACCGCCGGGACCCTCCTGACCGCCCCGCGCGGCGCCGTCCGCGAGCTCGTGGACGCCTCGCCCGCCCTGCGCGAGCACGTCGCCGCCCGCCGGGCCGGGGCCGCGCGTCCCGCCAACCGCAAGGGCGAGGCCGACATCCCCCTCGCCGCCGGGCACCACGGCGAGCCGGAGATCCCCGCCGGGTTCGCCGAGTACGAGCTGGCCCCCCGCGAGTACGGGCTGTCGCCCGTGCAGACCGTGCTGCGCGTCCACTCCCGCGTCCAGGACCTCTACAGCCACCCCATGGACCAGCTGGAGCAGCAGATCCGGCTGGTCGTCGAGGAGGTCCGCGAACGCGAGGAGTGGGAGCTGCTCAACAACCGCGCGTTCGGCCTGCTGCACAACGCCGAGTTCGACCAGCGGATCAGCACCCGCACCGGCCCGCCGACGCCGCACGACATGGACGAGCTGCTCACCCGCCGCCGCGGCACCCGGCTGTTCCTGGCCCACCCCCGCGCCATCGCCGCCTTCCACCGCCAGTGCACCCGGCACGGCCTGTACCCCGAGCCGGTGGTGGAGGACGGCCGCCCCGTCCCCGCCTGGCGCGGCGTCCCGATCCTGCCCTGCCCGAAGATCCCGATCTCCGACCGGGGGACCACCTCGATCGTCGCGATGCGCCTCGGGGAGGACGCCCACGGCGTGGTCGGGCTGCGCCGCACCGGCCTGCCCGACGAGCGCGCGCCCGGCCTGTCGGTGCGGTTCACCGGGATCGACGAGCACGCCGTCCTCCACTACCTCGTCTCCGCCCACTCCTCGACCGCGGTCCTCGTCCCCGACGCGATCGGCGTTCTGGAGAACGTCGAGATCACCGAAAGGCAGTCGTCATGACCATCGCCAGCGAGTACCAGAGCGACGTCGCCGACTACTGGAACGCCGAGCGCAACCCGGTGAACCTGCGGCTGGGCGATGTGTCGGGGATCTACCACCACCACTACGGCATCGGCGCGGCGGACCGGTCGGTGCTCGACATCGAGGACGAGAAGGCCAGGGACGAGGCCGTCATCAGGGAGCTGCACCGGCTGGAGAACGACCAGGCCGCGTTCCTGCTCGGCCATCTCGGCGACATCCGGCCCGAGCACCGGCTGCTGGACGCCGGGTGCGGGCGGGGCGGGTCGTCGATCCTGGCCAACGCCGCGTTCGGCTGCCGGGTCGACGGGGTGTCCATCTCCCAGCAGCAGGTCGACTTCGCCAACGAGCGGGCCACCGAGCGCGGCGTCGCCGACAAGGTCCGCTTCCACTTCCGGAACATGCTCGACACCGGGTTCGAGTCGGGGTCGTTCCAGGCGAGCTGGAACAACGAGTCGACCATGTACGTGGTGCTGGACGATCTGTTCGCCGAGCACTCCCGGCTGCTGGCGCGCGGCGGCCGGTACGTGACGATCACCGGCTGCTACAACGACGTGTACGGGCTGCCGTCGCGGGCGGTCTCCACCATCAACGCCCACTACGTGTGCGACATCCACCCCCGCAGCGCCTACTTCCGCGCGATGGCCGCCCACCGCCTGGTCCCGTGCGCGGTCGTCGACCTGACGGCCCAGACGATCCCCTACTGGGAGCTGCGCCGCGAGTCCTCGGTCGCCACCGGCATCGAGGACACGTTCCTGGAGGCCTACCGTGAGGGCGGCTTCCAGTACCTGCTGATCGCCGCGGACCGGGTCTGACGATGAGCCCCCACGGTCTTCCCCACGGTCTCCCGCACGGCCTGCCCCATGGGCTGGGCACCTCGGCGGCCCAGCTGCCCGCGCTGCTGGCGGTCTCCCGCCCCAGCCGCGAGCTGCCGCACACCGCCCCGTTCCCCTCCGGCGGGGCCTACGTCGAACGCGAGTGGGGCGACGGCTCCCACACCCCCCTGTACTGCCCGCTCCCCGAACGCGTCGACGACGTCCTGGCCGCCGAGGTGGACCGCCGCCTGCTGGACTGGGCGCGCCGGCGGGGCTTCCGCGACGACGAGCTGGAGGGCCTGGCCGGGGCGCGGTTCGGGCGGCTGGTGACCCTCGCGCACCCCGACGGCGACGACCCCGACCGCCTGCTGGTGGCGGCCGAGCTCAACGCGAGCTGGTGGGCGGCCGACGACTACTACGCCGACGACACCGCGCTCGGCGCGGTCCCCTCGCTGCTGCCGCCGCGCCTCACCCTGGCGATGTCGGCGATGGACGAGGTCCCCCCGGCGGGGGACTTCACCCCGCCGCTGGAGGCCGCGCTCCGCGACGACCTGGTGCTGCGGATGCTGCGCTCGGCCACCGGCCATCTGCGACGGTACGCCACCCCGTCCCAGGTCCAGCGGGTCTGCTACTCGACGTTCGCGATGTTCGTGAGCTGGACGGCGTACGCGGCCTGGCGCGAGACGCGCGAGCACCCGCCCGCCTGGGAGTACCTGGCGGCCCGCCAGCACGACAGCTTCTACACGTCCATGACGCTGATCGACGTGGTGGGCGGCTACGAGGTCCCGGCCGACCTGTTCTACGAGCCCCGGGTCCGCCGCGCCGCGTTCCAGGCGGGCACCGCCAGCGTGATCGTCAACGACCTGCACTCGGTCGCCAAGGACGCCGCCGACGAGAACCCGGTCTGCAACCTGGTCCTGCTGATCGCCGCCGACCGGGGCTGCTCGGTGCGGGAGGCGACCGAGGTGGCGGTGGAGCTGCACAACGACCTGGTGCGGTCGTTCGAACGCGGCCACCTGGAACTGTCGGCGGTCCCCTCCCCCGATCTCCAGCGGCTGCTGCGTGGGCTGCGGGCCTGGATGGGCGGCGGGATGGAGTGGCACGCCACCAACCCCCGCTACCGGACGGACCCGCCCTGAGGACCGCCGGCTCCTCCGCGTTACCGCGGGTGACCGTCGGTGCGGGAAGATCGTCCCATGGAGGAGCTGGGTGTCCTCGGCCTGCTGGACCTGGTCGGGATCTTCGTCTTCGCGGTGTCGGGGGCGCTGGCGGCGGTGCGCCAGCGCCTCGACGTCGTGGGCATGGTGGTGCTGGCCGAGATCACCGCGCTGGGCGGCGGGATCCTGCGCGACCTGGTGATCGGCGCGGTGCCGCCGGCCGCGTTCACCAGCCTGGGCTACGTACTGACGCCGCTGGTCGCCGGCGCCCTGGTGTTCTTCTGGCATCCGCAGGTCACCCGGCTGCTGCCCGCCGTGCTGTTCTTCGACGCCGCCGGGCTCGGGCTGTTCTGCGTCACCGGCACCCTCAAGGCCCTCGACCACGGCCTGTCGCCGCTGCACGCGGTGCTGCTCGGCGTCATCACCGCCGTCGGCGGCGGCATCCTCCGCGACATGATGAGCGGGCAGATCCCCTCGGTGCTGTACGACCGGCAGCTGTACGCCCTGCCCGCCCTGCTGGGCGCGACCATGATGGCGTTCGCGCACTGGCTGGACCTGCACGGCGGGATCGTCACGACCGGGTCGGCGGTGCTGGCGTTCCTGCTGCGGCTGCTGGCGATGCGGTACGGGTGGCGGACGCCGCGTCCCCGCGGCGTCCCCGACTAGCGGGCCGGGTCAGGCCCCGGCCTTCATCGTGAAGTTGACCTGGTCGTCCTCGACGGAGGTGACGGTCACGGTGACGGCGGCGACGCCCGGCGCGTTCGCCGCGGTGCAGCGCAGCGTCGCGCCGACCTCGCCCGACAGGTCGCCGGGGCAGTCGGCGGTGATCCCGAGCTTCCGGCTGATCTGGGCCTCGATCTTGTCGTCGTCCACCGTCTGGGTGAACTGGCAGGCCGAGGCGCCGAGGGCGAGTCCGCCCAGCAGGAACGGCAGGGTGATGAGCGTGCGCATGTGCGGTGTTCTCCCCGTGGTCGCGAACGGCCGGATCCGAGTGCGCTCCACGTCCCCCGGAAGCGCTCCGGCACGTTCCAAGAGTCGGTCCCGGCGCGCCCCGCCCACCAGGGTGCCCGGTCCCGTTCCGGCAGGGACGCGCGGCCGGGACATACCGCCGCGACCCGCCCCTCGCTTCGCGGGGCCGCCGGTTCGGCGGTACCGTCACGGCATGGGTCGGATCACCGTGCGCAGGCCCGTCCTGCGGCTCAGCACCGCCGGGACGCGAGGACGGCGGCCCGACACCCTGGCGGTGGAGGAGCCCCTGGAGATCCGGGTCGGCGGGCGGCCGCTGACCATCACCATGCGCACCCCCGGCGACGACTTCGACCTGGTCGCCGGGTTCCTGGCCGCCGAGGGGGTCGTCGCGGGGCCCGGGGACATCGCGGCCATGCGGTACTGCGCCGACACTGTTGAGCAGAACACCCTGGACGTGGTGCTGGCGGCGGGCGTGCGGCCGCCCGAGACGCTGCTGACGCGGGCGTTCACCACCACCAGCGCGTGCGGGGTGTGCGGGAAGGCCAGCGTGGAGGCGCTGCGCGACGACCGGCCCTACGACGTGGCCGCCGACCCGCTGACGCTGACCCCGCGGCTGCTGGCGGAGCTGCCGGACCGGCTGCGGGAGGCGCAGCGGGTGTTCGACCGCACCGGCGGCCTGCACGCGGCGGGCCTGTTCTCGGCCGCCGGGGAGCTGGTGGCGCTGCGCGAGGACGTGGGGCGGCACAACGCCGTGGACAAGGTCGTCGGCCACGCCCTGCGGCAGGGGCGGCTGCCGCTGGCCGGGCACGTGCTGGTGGTGAGCGGGCGGGCCTCGTTCGAGCTGACCCAGAAGGCGATGCAGGCCGGGATCCCGGTGCTGGCGGCGGTGTCGGCCCCGTCGTCGCTGGCGGTGGAGCTGGCCGAGGACGCCGGGATGACCCTGGTCGGGTTCCTGCGCGGCGAGACGATGAACGTCTACACCGGCGCCCACCGGATCACGGTCTGATCTCTTCTTGTCATCCGGGCACAGTCCGGCGGACCCGTGATGTGGCCCAGGGCACAAGAGTTCGGCCGCGCCCCAGGGGTTCAATACTTTTCCTACTCATCAGTAAGTGCGGTCTGTACGCTGCGCACGTGACCTGACGCGCACCGGTGGAGGAGAGGGAATGACGAGGCTTCCGACGCCCGACGGCCCGGCCTTCGATATCGACGAGAGGCACCCTCCCATCAGGACCCGGCGCGTGTCGTTCGACTGGTCGGACACGCCGCTGCACTGGATCCCCGGGGACCCGGTCGCCACCCACATCATCAACTCCTTCCACCTCGTGCTGCCCGAGGGCGAGAAGTGGTTCATCCAGTGCGTCAAGGACGCGCGGCCCCACATCAGGGACCCCCGGCTGCTGGAGGAGATCAAGGGGTTCATCGGGCAGGAGATGGTGCACGCCCGCTCCCACCAGGGGGTGCTGGACCAGATCCTGGAGGCCAACGGCATCGACGTCTCCCGGATCACCGGACCGGCGGGGCAGGGCAACGCCGACCGCGCCCGGCAGATGGCCGAGCTGAAGGTCCGGTCGCCGCGCAGGTGGCGGTGGCGGCTGCGGTTCGAGCTGGCGGCCGTGGCCTCGATCGAGCACTACACCGCCGTCCTCGGCCAGTGGATCATGGACAACGACCGGCTGGACAAGGCGGGGGTCGACCCCACGATGCTGGACCTGCTGCGCTGGCACGGCGCCGAGGAGGTCGAGCACCGGTCGGTGGTGTTCGACGTCTACCGGGCGGTGGGCGGCCGGTACCCGATGCGGGTCGCGGCCTGGCTGGTGTCGCTGTCCTTCCTGTACTGGGCGCTGATCGGCGGGTCGCTGTACCTGCTGCGGCAGGACCCGACGATCAAGGGGAGGGTGACGCTGCCCCGCGTGTACCGGGCCTACCGGCGCTCGGTCCGCAAGGGACACGTCCCGGGGGTCTTCCGGCTGCTGCTCGGCGAGGCCCCCGTCTACCTGCGGCCCTCGCACCACCCGTCGCAGGTGTGCTCGACCCCGCGGGCCCTGGAGTACCTGATGCACTCCCCGGCCGCCCGGCAGGCCGGGTACACCCCCTACTGACCGCACGCCTCCCCGCCGGGCGTGGCGCGCGTCACGCCGGGCGCGGCTTGACCGGGCCCCGGCACGGACGCTTAATTAACACTGTGTCTAATAAAGTGGCGCTCGCCCGCACCGACGACGCGGCGGAGCTCGAGCGATTCCGTGAGATGCAGCGTCTGTGCTACCGGTGCGCCGCCGAGGTGGCCGCCACCCTCGAACCGGGCGTGACCGAACGCGAGGCGTGCCGCCGCATGCGCCGCTGGCTGCTCTCCAACGGCGTGGACGACTGGCTGCACACCCCGTTCGCCTGGTTCGGCGACCGCAGCGCGTTCACCGGCTTCCGCACCCCCGCCGCCTTCCTGCCCAGCGGCCGGCGGCTGGAGGAGGGGATGCCCTACATCCTCGACATGGCCCCGGTGCGCGACGGCTACTCCGCCGACATCGGCTACGGCGGCGTCCTCGGCGAGAACCGCGTGTGGGAGCGGCTCGACACCGACCTGGCCGAGTACCGGACGCTGATCCTGGAGCTGGTGCGGCGGAGGCGGCCGTTCGCCGAGATCTACGCCGAGGTCGACGCGCTCATCGAGCGCCAGGGCTACCGGAACCGGCACCGCAAGTACCCCGGACGTGTCATCGGCCACCAGGTCGGGATCATCGGTGGGATACTTCCCAGGCGCGTCGGTTTCCCGTTCGGCGTGCGGTTCCTGCAGACGCTCGGGCGCGAACTGGTCAAGGAACGCCTGGAGGGCCGCTCCCCGCTGTGGAACGGCGCCCGGCGCTCCCAGCACCCGCCGACGCCCGGCCTGTGGGCCGTCGAGCCGCACATCGGGTTCCGGGGCGTGGGAGTGAAGTTCGAGGAGATCCTCGTCGTGACCGAGGACGACGCCTACTGGCTCGACGACGACCTCCCGCACGTCCACCGCTGGGCCGCGCGCGCCGACGAGGCCGCACCGAACGAGAAGGCGAACGCATGACGACCGTGCCCTCCCCCGCCAGGCGCGCCCGGAAGGTGCGCGGTGACGGCGTCGACCTGGCCGTCTACGAGCAGGGCGACCCCCGCAGGCCGACCGTTCTGCTCATGCACGGCTACCCCGACACCCACGCGGTGTGGGACGAGGTCGCCGCCGAGCTGGCCGAGCGGTACCACGTGGTGCGCTACGACGTGCGCGGCGCGGGCGCGTCGTCCCGCCCGTCCGGACGGCGCCGCTACACCTTCTCCTACCTGATGGCCGACCTGCGCGCGGTGCTGGACGCGACCGCGCCGGACCGGAAGGTGCACCTGGTCGGGCACGACTGGGGGTCGATCCAGGGGTGGGAGGCGGCCTGCACCATGCCCGACCGGTTCGCCTCGTTCACCTCGATCTCGGGGCCGTGCCTGGACCACGTGGCGCACCTGACGCGCCGCGGCCTGCGCCGCCCCACCCCGCGCGACCTCAAGCGCTCCCTCGGCCAGGCGCTGCGGTCCTGGTACATCTACTTCTTCCAGACGCCGCTGCTGCCCGAGACGCTGTGGCGGGCGGGGATCACCCGGCTGTTCACCCGCGCGCTGGAGGCCGGGGAGGGCGTCGCGCCCCGCGCCGGGCACCCGGCGCGGACGCTGGCGCGCGACGGCGCGGCCGGGGTCGGCCTGTACCGGGCCAACATGACGCAGCGGCTGCGCCGGCCGCTGGACCGCCGCACGAGCGTCCCCACGCAGGTCATCGTCCCGACCCGGGACCTGTTCGTGTCGCCGCACCTGGTCGCCGGGCTGAACGCGCGGGCACCGCGGCTGTCGCTGCGGACGATCGACGCCGGGCACTGGGTGGTGCGCAGCCACCCCGGAGTGATCGCGCGATGGATCGGCGAGCACATCACCGGCGCCACCGGCGGGACGCTGACCCCCGCCGGGTCACGGGCGCTGCGCCGCGCGAGGGTGGAGGCGGGACGGCGGCCGTTCGAGGGCTCCCTGGTGGTCGTCACCGGAGCGGGCAGCGGCATCGGGCGCGCCACGGCGCTGGCGTTCGCCGAACGCGGCGCGGAGGTGGTCGCCGCCGACCTGGACCTGCCGTCGGCGCGGCGCACCGCCGAGCTGGCCGGGCTGGTCGGCCCCGACGCCCACGCCTTCGAGGTGGACGTGTCGGACGCCGGCGCGATGGAGCACTTCGCCAAGACGGTGCTGCACGACCTCGGCGTCCCCGACGTCGTGGTCAACAACGCGGGCATCGGCATGGCCGGGCCGTTCCTGGAGCACACCGCCGAGGACTGGCGGCGCGTGCTGGACGTCAACCTGTGGGGCGTGATCCACGGATCGCGGCTGTTCGGGGCGGCGATGGCCGAACGCGGCGAGGGCGGCCACATCGTCAACACCGCCTCGGCCGCCGCCTTCACCCCGTCGCGGACGCTGCCCGCCTACGCCACCAGCAAGGCGGCGGTGCTGATGCTGTCGGAGTGCCTGCGCGCCGAGCTGAAGGGCCACGGCATCGGGGTCAGCGCGATCTGCCCCGGCATCGTCAACACCAACATCACCCGGACCTCCCGGTTCGTGGGGCTGGCGGCCGAGGACCAGGAGCAGCGGCGGCACCGCGCCTCCCGCGCCTACGCGCTGCGCAACTTCGGCCCCGAGGGCGTCGCCGAGCAGATCGTGGCGGCGGTGCGGCGCGACCGGGCCGTCGTCGCGGTCACCCCCGAGGCGAAGGTGAGCCGCCTGATCTCCCGGTTGTCCCCCGGCCTGATGCGTCTGCTGGCCCGCCTCGACATCGGCTGAGAGCCGCCCCGGCCGCGTTCGCCGGCCACCTGGCGCCGCCCCGCCGGAGAGGGTCAGGCGTCCTCGGTGAGGTTGACGCCGGTGTCGGGCGCGAACAGGTGGATCGCGTCCGGGTCGTAGACCAGTTCCAGCTCGTCGCCCTCGCGGACCGGTGACGCCGGGTCGAGGCGGGCGACGAGCTGGTCGCCGCTCCAGGACTCCCGGCCCTGGAACGCGTCGGCCAGGTGCTCGGAGCGCACCGCGGCGTCCGCGTCCAGGGTGAGGTAGGCCAGTTTCTCGGCGCCCAGCGACTCCAGGATCTCCACCTGCCCGGTGAAGGAGCACGGCTCCGCCCCGCCGTGGACGCCTCCCAGCCGCGGGTCGGCGAACGCCTCGGGCCGGACGCCGAGGACGAGTTCGCGGGGCACGCCGCGGCGCCGTTGCAGGGCGTTCCGCATCCGGTCGGTCAGCGGGATGCGGCCGATCACGCTCCGCAGGGCGCCGTCCTGGATCTCGGCGGGCAGGAAGTTCATGGCCGGGGACCCCACGAACCCGGCCACGAACAGGTTGTGCGGGCGCCGGTACAGCTCGTCGGGCGGGCCGACCTGCTGGACGCGCCCCTTGTTCATCAGCACCATGCGGTCGCCGAGGGTCATCGCCTCGGTCTGGTCGTGGGTGACGTACACGGTGGTGGTGCCCAGCCGCTTCTGGAGCCGGGAGATCGTGGTGCGCATCTGCACGCGCAGCTTGGCGTCCAGGTTGGACAGCGGCTCGTCCATCAGGAACGCCCTGGGGTCGCGGACGATGGCCCGGCCCATCGCCACCCGCTGCCGCTGCCCTCCCGACAGGTGCGCGGGGCGGCGGTCCAGCAGGCCCTCCAGGTCGAGGATCCGCGCGGTCTCCTCGATCTTCCCGGCCGCCCGCGCCCTGTCCATCCCGGCCAGCCGCAGCGGGAACCCGATGTTCTCGCGGACGGTCATGTGCGGGTACAGGGCGTAGGACTGGAACACCATCGCGATGTCGCGGGCGCGCGGGGCGACCTCGTTGACGCGGGTCCCGTCGATGCGCAGCTCTCCGGAGGTGATGTCCTCCAGGCCCGCGATCATGTTGAGGGTGGTGGACTTGCCGCAGCCCGACGGCCCGACCAGGATGACGAACTCGCCGTCGGCGACGGTCAGGTCGAGGGCGTGCACGGCGGTGTAGCCGTCGGGATAGGTCTTGCCGACCTTCTCCAGCGCGATCTCAGCCATGGCGGGACCCCATCCTCTCCCCCACTATCCCTTCACCGCTCCGGAGGTCAGGCCGGACACGATCCGGCGCTGGAACAGCAGCACGAACACCACGATCGGCACCGTGATCACCATGGCGGCCGCCGCGATCGACCCGGTCGGGTCCTCGAACTGGGAGCTGCCGGTGAAGAACGAGATCGTGGCCGGCGCGGTGCGGGCCGCGTCGGAGGAGGTCAGCGAGATCGAGAACAGGAAGTCGTTCCAGCACACGATGAACGCCAGGATGGCCGTGGTCACCACCCCGGGCATCGCCAGCGGCGCGATGACCAGGCGGAACGCCTGGAACGGCGTCGCCCCGTCCATCTTGGCGGCCTTCTCCAGGTCCCACGGGATCTCGCGGAAGAACGTCGACAGCGTGTAGATGGTCAGCGGCAGCGCGAAGGTGACGTACGGCAGGATCAGGCCGGGCCAGGTGTTGAACAGCCCGAGGCCGCGCTCGATCTGGAACAGCGGCGTCACCAGCGAGATCTGCGGGAACATCGCGATCAGCAGCGAGACGCCGAGCACCAGCGACTTGCCGGGGAACGCCAGCCGCGCGATCGCGTAGGCGGCCAGCGTGCCGACGGCGATGGCGACCGCGGTGGAGATCAGCCCGATGCCGATCGAGTTGACCAGGCCGCGCACGAAGTCGTCGTTGGCGAAGATGCCCCGGTAGTTGTCCAGGGTCCACCGGCGGGGCCAGAACGCCCCGTCGCTGATGGTGGCGGGCGTCTTGAACGACAGCGCCGCGATCCACGCGACCGGCACCAGCGCGTACAGCAGCACCAGCGCGTTGACGGCGCTCCACCTCGCCCTGTTCCGCCCCGTCGTCACCGCCGTCCCTCCGGGTCCCGGCCGGGCGCGGCGGTGCCGAAGCCCTTGACGAACACGAACGCGACCAGCGCGACGGTCAGGAAGATGAGCACCGACATGGTCGAGCCGACGCCGAGGTTCAGGCCGCCGATGAGGTTGTGGTAGGCGATCACCGAGACCGAGGAGGTCTGCTGCGCGCCGTTGGTGAGCACGTAGATGTTGTCGAAGACGCGGAACGCGTCCAGCGTGCGGAACAGCAGCGCCGCCAGGATCGCCGGCTTCATCAGCGGCAGCGTGACCATCGTGAACCGCTGCCAGGCGGTCGCGCCGTCCATCGCGGCGGCCTTCAGGGTGTCCTCGGGCACCAGTGCCAGCCCCGCCATCAGCAGCAGCGCCATGAACGGCGTGGTCTTCCACACCTCGGCCAGGATGATGATGCCGACGGCGGGCCAGTGCTCGGTGAGCGGGGCCTCCCCCGCGGGCAGCATCCCGGCGAGCCAGCCGGTGCCGGGCGTCCAGGCGTACTTCCAGCCGTAGGCGGCGGCGACGGTGACGATGCCGTACGGGATCAGCACGACGGTCCGCACCAGCCCGCGGCCGACGACCGTCCGGTACATCGCGACGGCGACGGCCATGCCGAGCACCAGTTCCAGCACCACGCTGACCGCGGTGACCAGCAGGGTCAGGCCGAACGCCTGCCACCAGAACGGGCTGGTCAGCACGGTGGCGTAGTTGTCCAGCCCGACCCAGGCCCGCCGGTCGGGGAAGCGCAGGTCGTTGCGTTGCAGCGACAGCAGCAGCGAGTACAGCACCGGCCATCCGGCGACCAGCACCATCACCAGCGCGGCGGGCGCGCACAGCCACCAGCCCAGGCGGCGTTCGGCCCTCCTGCCCTCGCTGGGCGTGCGGGCGGCGGTGCCGGCGCGCGCCGTCACGGCAGCACCCCCTTGCTCTGCAGCGCCTCGGCGATCTGCTCGCGCAGGCTCGCCAGCGTGCGGTCGGGGTCGATGGAGCCCGGCGGCGACAGCGCGACCGCCGTGACCGTGGAGACGTTCTGGTAGGTGGGGGTGACGGGCCGGGGCGCGGCGGTCTTCAGCGCCGCCAGGATCGCCTCCTTCATCGGGTACGCCTCGCGCATGCCCTCGGCGTCGTAGACCGACTCCAGGGTGGGCGGCAGGCCGTCCCGGACGGCGGCGATCCGCTGGCTCTCGGGGTCGCGCAGGCACAGCGCGGCCTCGAACGCCTGCGCGGGCCGCCTGGAGTAGCTGCTGACGGCGAAGTTCGCGCCGCCCAGCGGGGAGCGGCCCGGCCCGTCGATGCCCGGATAGGGCGCCCACCGGAAGTGGCGCAGCATGCCGGGCCGGTTGCCGGCCATCGAGGCGTACACGAACGGCCAGTTGACCTCGTAGGCGGCGCGGCCGCTCTCCACCGCCAGCCGGGCGTCGTCCTCCTTGGTGTTGGCCAGCGACGGGTCGGCGGCCCGGGAGCGCGCGTAGTCCCGCATGACGGCGAGCGCCCTGCGGGCGGGGGCGCCGAGGTCGACGCGTTCGCCGTCGGCGCTCAGCATGCTCCCCCCGGCGGAGGCGACCATGCTGTTGAACCACACCACCAGGCCCTCGTACTGCGCGCCGGTGACCTCGCCGTAGGCGGGTCTCCCGTCGGCCGCCAGCCGCGCGGAGGCGGCCATCATCTGCGACCAGGTGGCGGGCGGTTCGGGCAGCAGGTCCGAGCGGTACCACAGCAGTTGCACGTTGGTGTTGTAGGGCGCGGCGTACAGCCTGCCCTGCCAGGTGGCGGTGTCGAGCGGCCGGGTGAGGGTGCCGCGCCGGGCCCGTTCGGCGTGGGCGCCGGTCCACTCGCGGATCCATCCGGCCTCGGCGAGCTCGGCGGTCCAGGTGACGTCCAGGCCGAGCACGTCGAGGCCGTCGTCCTCGGCGGCCAGCCGCCGCACCAGCTGCTCGCGCTGGTCGTCGGCGCCGCGCGGCAGCGTGTTGAGGACGATCCGGTAGCGGCCCCCGGCGAGGCCGTTGCAGCGTTCGACGATGGCGGACAGGTTCTGCTGCGGCGCGTTGTAGAGGTTGACGACGGGCGTCGCGGGGCCGTCGGAGCCGCACCCGGCGGCCAGGCCCGCCGCGACGGCGGCCGCCGCCAGCGCCGCCCGCACGCGCATCGCTCCCCCTTGATCGTTTCGCTTCGGAGCGGGGCCTACCCCGCGTGCGTCACCCGGTCGCCCCGCCTTGCCGAATCCTTACCGGCCGATCGCGATCCCGAGACCCGCGCGTCCTGGTCGGGCACCGAGTGCTCCAGGTCCACCTGGCGGCCGGTGCGGGTGTCGAGGAAGCCGAGCCGGATCAGGTCGTCGCCCGCCAGGCTGTGCAGCAGCCAGTCCCCCAGCACCCGCGCCTTGGCGCGCAGCGACGGCACCGTGGACAGGTGGTAGCCGCGCGTGACGGCCTGCGCGGGCACGCCGGTCAGCGGCACCCCCAGCGGGCGCGCGACGGCCTGCGGGCCGCCCAGGTCGACGACCATGCCGAGGTCGCGGTGGTGGTAGGGGCGCGGTTCCCGGCCGGTCAGCGACGCGGCCACGTTGTGGGCGACGGCGCGGGCCTGGCGGGTGGCGTGCTGGGCGGTCGGCGGGCAGATCGCGCCGTCGCCCCTGGCCAGGTCGGGCACGGCGGCGGCGTCGCCGAGCGCGAACACCTCCGGGTGGCCCGGCAGCCGCAGGTCCGCGCCGACCACCAGGCGACCCTTCTCGGTCGGCCGGTCCAGCGTGGCGACGACCGGCGCGGGCGTGACCCCGGCCGTCCAGATGACGGTGCGGGTCGGCAGCACGCGCCCGTCGGTCATCTCGGCGCTGTCGGCGGTGAGGCTCTTGAGGCTGACGCGCAGCCGGATGTCGATGCCGCGGCGGCGCAGCTTGGCCATCGCGACGTCGCCGAGCCGTTCGCCGAGCTCGGGCAGCAGGCGCGGCGCGAGGTCGATCAGCGTCCACGACAGCAGGTCGGGGTCCAGGCGCGGGAAGCGCCGCATCGCGTTGAGGGTGAGCAGGTGCAGGTTGGCGGCGGTCTCCACGCCCGAGTAGCCGCCGCCGACCACCAGGAAGCCGAGGCGCGCGGCGCGCTCGGCGGCGTCGTCGGTGGCGCTGGCCAGCTCCAGCTGGGCGATGACGTGGTCGCGCATGTAGACGGCCTCGGCCAGGTTCTTCATCCCGTGGGCGTGCTCCTTCAGCCCGGGGATGTCGAAGGTGCGGGTGACGCTGCCGGGGCACAGCACGAGGCGGTCGTAGGGCACCGCCTTCACCGACCCGTCGATCATGTCGACCTCGACGGTGCGGGCGGCCAGGTCCACGCCGGTCGCCCTGCCGGGGACCAGCTGGGTGCGGCGCAGCATGCGGTGCAGCGGCCCGGCGATCGAGCGCGGGTCCAGCACGCCCGCGGCCACCTCCGGCAGCAGCGGCTGGTAGAGCGAGTAGCCGTGCGGTGCGATGATCTTGAGTTGGGCCTGGCCGCGGCGCAGCCTGCGCTCCAGCAGCCGGGCGACGTTGTAGCCGGCGAATCCGGCGCCCACGATCACGACGCGGGGTGTGGGCATGGCGTGCTCCCTTCGGACGGCGGGAACGACACGGGACGCCGCCCCCGTGACGACGCGTTGCACGTGATCAATAACAATACGTGACAGTCCGTACACGCCCTACCCCCGGGACCCTGGAAAAACACAGGTCAGGGCCTCGGCTCGGCGGAACGGCCCGCCCGCGGCGGGTTCATTCGACGCCGGTGCGGCGGACGATGCCGTCGTATTCGGGTTTGCGCTTCCAGTCGGGATCCGGCGGGATGTGGCCGGGACGGGGGCAGTGCCTGGAGCGCGCGCCGGTCACCGGGTCGTGCAGGTAGCGCGGGCAGTTCTCGAAGACCTCGCGGATCCGCACCGTGACCGTCGCGTCCGCGCCCTCGAAGCGGGCGGTGTGCCGCGGGTCCGTCGAGACGGACGCGTCACCGTTGAGGCGCAGCTTGATCGGGCGGCCGTGGTCGATGAACAGCAGGCCCACGGCCGGGTTCACCAGGATGTTGCCGAGGCTCCGGAACATGCCGTTGCCGTCGTAGCTGGGGAACTCCAGCGTCCGCCGGTCCAGCACGCGGACGAACCCGGGCAGCCCGCCCTTGTAGGAGCAGTCGGGCCTTCCGCGGTCGTCGGCGGTCGCGAGGAAGAAGCGGTCGGCGGCGCCGATGAGCGCGATGTCGCCGTCGCCCAGCCCGTCCAGCACGTACCGGTCGGCGAGGCGCCGCGCGAGCCGCTCGGTGTCCAGGCGGCGCTGCATCTCGCGGGCGCCCCGGTGGTAGAACGGGCCCGTCACGGCGTCCTCCCCGCCATCGCCATCCGTTCCTCCAGCGACAGCCGGGAGACCTCCCGCTCGAACGCGGCGAACCAGGGCATCGCCGTCGCCGACGCCCGGGTGGTCAGCTCGATCTCCCACGCGAGACGGTCGGCGGCGGGCAGGTCCACCGGCACCAGGCCGGCCGTCGGCTCCAGGCAGGAACCGGGGACCAGGGCGACCGCGCCCAGCAGCGCGGCCATCTCCTGCATGGCCTTCCAGTCGTTGCTGCGCGCGGCGGCCCGGGGCCGGAACCCCAGCCGGGCGCAGTGGTCCACGATGACCTCGTGGCAGTGGGTCTCCCGGCCCGGCAACACCCAGTCGGCGTCGGCGAGCCCGCGCAGCGGCGACCCGGCCGGCATCCCGCCCAGGGAACGGGGCACGACCAGCGCGAACGGGTCGCGGTAGAGCGGGTGGCTGGCGAGCGGCGCGGTCCGGGGGCCCGGCGGGCGCACCACCACCGCCAGGTCCAGCCGGCCGGCCGCGATGTCCCGGTACGCCTCGTGCGGCGTGGTCTCGAACAGCTCGAAGGCCATCCTGGTCCGGGTCCTCAGGCGGCGGACCACCGGGAACAGCCAGGTGCGGTAGACCGAGGGGAACGCGCCCAGCCGCACGGCGCGGGCCCGCCGCTCGACCGGGATCTCGGCCGTGCGGCGGAGCGAGTCCACGGCGCTGTCCCACCGGGACAGGATCTCCTCGCCGAGCGCGGCCATCTCCAGGCCGCGGTCGGTGAGCTGGACCCCCCGGCCACGGCGTTCGACGACGGAGAACCCGCAGACGGCCGTCAGCGACCGGAGCTGCTGGGAGACCGCCGACGGTGACAGGTGGAGGGCGGCGGCCGCGGCGTGGACCGAACCGTGCTCCCTCACAGCGCGGAGCGTGCGTAGCTGTCTGGTGTTCACGAAGGAGGAGACGGCCTCGGCCGACCCGTTTGTTCAAACTTCAAGCAAGTGGATCAGAGGCCGGGAGTGGCCACCCCGCCGACCGTGCGGCTCTGCTTCACGGTCGTGGAGCCCGCCCCGCGGCCCGGCCGAGACTCGTGCCTACCCCGCGACGACGAGCGGCCCTTTCCGGGCCGCCCCGCTCACGTGGAAGGACACGCACATGGACGCCGCGCTCACCGAGAGCATGCGGGAGACCACGACCGGGATCGGGCGCGACCTCGCGCTGGGCTTCCCCGCCGATCCCGGCACCGCGCCCGACCAGGCGGTCCGGCTGCGGCTGCTGCGACGGCTGCACGCCCACTACGTCGCCTACCTCGCCGGTCCGTCGGACTTCGCGCGCATCCCCCGGCTGAACACCGACCCGGAGATCGGCGCGATCGAGCACGCCTGGCTGCGTTGGGAGGAGACGCGGGCGGCCGCGCGGGAACTGCCCCGGACCGCCGGGGAGTTCCGCCCCTGGTTCCTGCGCACCGCCGCCGACCACGTCCAGCCGGAGTTCAACGCCTATCTGGCCGAGGAGGCCACGCTCGCCGAGATCGCGCTGTTCTTCCTGGCCGAGGAGCTGGTGGACAGCAGGTTCGACGACCTGATGGCGCTCGTGCAGATCGGCGCCGAGGGCGAGGCCAAGCTCACCATCGCCGAGAACTACTGGGACGAGATGGGCGAGGGCGTCCTGGAGCGGATGCACACGCGCATGTTCGCGCACTCGGCCGCCTACATGCGGGCGCACCTGGACGCCCGCGGCGTCGACCGGTCCCGCCTGGGTTTCCCCGAGGTGTACGAGAACGCCGCGCTGCTGCTGGCCTACGGCGTCCACCGGCATCTCACCCCCCGCGCGCTGGGCGCGATGGGCGTGCTGGAGCAGAGCGCCTCGCCGCGCTTCCAGGCCATGGTGGACGGCTGCACGCGGCTCGGCGTCCCCGAGGACGTGCTCGCCTACCAGCGGATCCACGTGCACGTGGACGCCGACCACGGCGCCGAGTGGATCGAGGGGGTCCTCGTCCCGCTCGTCGCGCGCTCCCCCGAGCTGCTCCGCGAGATCAGCCTCGGCGTCGTCACCCGGGTCCGGGTCGCCGACGCCTACTACCGGCGCGTGTGGGACGTCATGAAGGGCACGCGGTGATGGGGGCCGCGCTCAGGCCCGTGCCCGGCCTGTTCCAGCGGGCCCGGGTCAGCCGCCGCGACCAGGGCGTCTTCGTCGCCAAGCTCGCGCTCGCCGGGGCGCTCCTCGCCGCGGGCGTCGCCGTCGAGCTCCTCGGCGGTCCCGCGGGGGCGGTGGCCGGGGTCCTCCTGCTCGGCGCGGTGTACACGCACCTGGTCGAGCTCCAGCACCAGTGCCTGCACCACTCGGCGTTCACCTCCGCCCGGCCGCACCGGCTGGTGGGCGTCCCGCTCGGCCTGCCACTGCTGGTGGCCTACAGCCACTACCGGGTGCGGCACCTGCAACACCACCGCTACCTGGGGACGCCGCGGGACTCGGAGTTCTTCGGGTTCGACGCCCGCCGGCCCCTCACCTGGCGGTCGCTGCTGCGCGGCGCGTTCGACTACCGGCGCCTGCTGACCGTGGCGGACGCGATCGTCCGCAGCGCGCGCGGCGCCTGGCGGTACGACCTCGGCCGGATCCCCGACCGGCGCCGCCGCGAGGTGATGGCCGAGTACCGGCTGATGGGCGCCGTCGTCGGCGCCGCCGTCCTGGTCGCCGCGCTCGGCCACGGCGCGCTGGTGCTCCGGCTGTGGCTGCTGCCCCTGCTGGTGGCCGTCCCGATGCACTTCCTGCTGGAGCTCCCCGAGCACGTGCTGTGCGACGACGGGACCGACGACGTGCTGCGCAACACGCGGTCGATCACCGGCAGCCGGTTCAGCACCTGGTTCACCAACGGCAACAACCTGCACGTCGAGCACCACGCCGCGATGACCGTGGCGATCAACCGGCTGCGCGAGCGCCACCCCGAGGTGCGCGCCTCGGCCAAGCACGTCGAGCGCGGCTACCCCTCCTTCTACTGGCGGGTGGCCCGCGAGGCCACCGCCAACCTGCGGTCGTCGCGCGCGGCCCGCGGCGGCCCGGGACGCCCGTCATGAGCGCCCGGCCGTGCTCGGCGCGGACCCCGGCGCGGGCCCCGGCGCGGAGCGGGGCCTCGGTCCAGGGCCGCGCCTTCCGGTTCGCCCCGCTGCTGGGTTCGGGCCAGGTGCCCGGGATCGTCAGCGGCTCGTTCACCGGCGACCTCATCCGGCTCGTCACGCCCGACGCCGAGTTCACCGTCCGCCTGGACCGGCCGACGCCGGAGATCGAGGCGGTCTTCCGCGAGGACCGCGCCGACGGGCGGACCTGGTGGGCGGCGTGGCGGGTCCGGCCCGCCACGCCCGACACCGGGGCCACCGCCGCGGCGATCGCCGCCCACATCGCCGAGAGCAGGAGGCGCTTCGCCGGGCTGCTCGCACAGGATCCGGAGGCGACCTGAGATGACCACACTGCACATCGGCAACGTCAAGACCGAGGAGATGTCCGGCGACCCCGCGCTGCTCACCGACGCGCAGCTGCGGCTCGCGGGCTGCGCCGCCGAGCGGGCCCTGTGGTTCGCGCGGGACGGCGACGTCGTCGTCCTGCCCGCGGCGCCGCAGGACGCGTTCGTCGAACACGTCACGCGGACGACCGGCGTCCACGCGCCGTCCCTGCGGATCGTGGTGCCGCCCGCCGGGCACGCCGGCGACGCGGTGCTGACCGCCGACCGGCTGGCCGACGAGCGCCTGCGCACCGCGCTGCGCGCCGCCCTGGACGGCCGCCCCCTCACCCGCGTCCGGGCGTACTACCCCGACGCGTCGGTGGTGGCGCTGGCCGAGGCGCTCGGCGCCCCGCGGGCCGTGCCCGGCCACGCGTTCCTCGCCCAGGGCGGCGCCGCGGCCGCCAACAGCAAGGCGCTGTTCCGCGCCGTCGCCGCCGGGCTCGGCATCCCGCTGGCGCCCGGCACGACCGCCGCCCGGCCCCGGCAGGCCGAGGACGCCGTCGTGCGCTGGCTGGACGCCGGCCACCCGGTGATCCTCAAACGGGACCTGCAAAGCGCCGGCGAGGGCAACGAGATCCTCAGCCCGGACGGCGTGGTGCGGCCCCTCGGCGCCGACCGCGTCGTGGTCCTCAACGGCCGCCCCGCCGTCCGCGCCCACCTGGCCGAACGCTGGCCCTGGCTGACCGACGGCGGGCGCGGCCGGCTGGTCGTCGAGCGCTACCTGCCCGGGGTCCGCCCCGTCTACGCCGAGTACCTGGTGACCGACGGCGGGATCGAGCCCACCGGCGAGGGGGAGCTGCTCATGGCGCCGCTGCTCGACGGCATCGCCATCCCGGTGCCCGGACTCGCGCCGGGCGCCCGCGCCGCCCTGCTGCGCCTGACCCGGAGGCTGTGCGAGGCGTACCGCGCGATCGGCTACCGCGGCACGATGAGCGTGGACGGCCTGGTCACCCCGGACGGCGCCGTCCTGCTGAACGAGACCAACAGCCGGCTCAGCGGCGCCACGCACCTGCACGACGTCGTCGGCCGCCTGGCCGGGCCCGGCCGCGCCCTGCTCGACCGCGCCGGCTGGGCGGTGCCCTCGTTCGGCGAGGCGCTGCGCAGGCTGGCGGACACCGGCCACGCCTTCGACCCGTCCACCCGGACGGGAACGCTGCTGACCTGCGACTTCACCCGGCTGAACGGCACCGTCGGCTACTGCGTGGCGGCCGACGGCATCGGCGCGGCCCGGCAGCGGGAGGCGCGGATCCGGGAGCTGTTCACCCCGGCCGACCGGAGGTGAGCGGCACCGTGCGCATCATCGACCTGAGCCACGAGATCGGCACCGGCTTCGCCGCCTACCCGGGGCTGCCCGCGCCCGTCATCGACGACTACCTCAGCTGGGAGGACTCGCACCGCGCCTACCATCCGGGCACCGAGTTCCGCATCGGCAGGATCACCATGGTCGGCAACACCGGCACCTACCTGGACACCCCCGCCCACCGTTACCGCGACGGCTTCGACCTCAGCGGGCTGCCGCTGGAGGTGGTCGTGGAGCTCCCCGGCGTGCTGGTGCGCACCGGCGCGCGGGCGATCCCGCCCGCCGCGTTCGCCGGCCTCCAGGTGCGCGACCGCGCCGTCCTGATCAGCACCGGCTGGTGCCGGCACTGGAAGACGGCGCGGTACGGCGGGCGCGACCACCCCCACCTCACCGCCGAGGCCGCGGACCTGCTGGCCGAACGGGGCGCCGGGCTGGTCGGCATCGACTCGGTCAACATCGACGACACCTCCCCCGACAGCGCCGGGCGGCGGCCCGTCCACTCCGCCCTGCTCGCGGCCGGCATCCCGATCGTGGAGCACCTGCGCGACCTGGAGAAGCTCGACGACGGCCCGTTCACCTTCACCGCCGTGCCGGTCAAGGTGCGGGGCCTGGCGACCTTCCCGGTCCGGGCGTACGCCAGGCAGGGCTCCCGGTGAGGCGGTACCGCGACCTGCTGCGCAGGCGCGGGATGGTCCGCTGGAGCAGCGTCCGCCTGGTCACGCGCGTCCCCGCGGCGGCCGCGCCGATCATGTTCGTGATGCTGTCGAAGACGCAGCTCGGCGACTACCGCACGGGGGCCTGGATGGCCGCCGGGTGCGTGGCCGCCGAGTGCGTCGCCGCGCCGCCGCTCGGCGCCCGGCTGGACCGGCGGCCGATGCTCGGCGAGGCGCGGCTCGCGCTCGTCGTCACGGCGGCGGCGCTCGTGGCCGTCGCCGCCGGCGTCCGGTGGCTGCCGACGGCCGCCCTGGTGGTCCTGGCCGGCGTGGCGGGCGGCGCGGTCGCCGGGCTCGTCGGCGGCCTGCGCACCCTGCTGACCCGGATGCTGCCCGAGGACGAGGTGCGCACCGGGCTCGGCTGGGAGTCGGCCCTGACCAACCTGGTCTTCGCGGCCTCCCCCGCCCTCGTGACCGGCCTCGCCGTCGGCGTCGACGGCCGCCTGCCCCTCCTGCTGACGAGCGCGGGCGCCCTCGCGTCCGTGCCGTTCCTGCGCGGCCTTCCGGGCATCGGCGACGTGCCCGCGTCCCGCCCGGACGGGGAGCGCGGCTCGGCCCGCGCCCTGCTCGCGGCCTGGCCGATCTACCTCACCAGCGCCGTGGCCATGTACCTGTCGGCGACCGTCGAGGTGGCGCTGGCGCCCCTGCTGGAACGGCACGGCCTCGCCATCGGCTGGACGGGCGTGCTGCTCAGCGCGTTCTCGATCGCGGCGGTTGCCGGCGGCCTGCTGTACGGTCTGCGCGCCTGGCCCGGTTCGTACCGCCTCCAGAGCCTCGCGCTGCTGACCGCCACGGCCGTCCTGGTCGCCCTCGCCGCCGCCGGAGCGCGCGCCGGGCTGCTCGCCGTGGCGGTCCCCCTCACCGCCGCCGGCGCCGCCCAGGCGGGGCTCGTCACCGCGCGGAACCTGTCGCTGCACCGGGCGCTGCCCGCGCACAGCCTCTCCGCGGGCAACTCCGTGATGTACGCGAGCGGCTGCCTCGGATTCGGGAGCAGCGCCGCCGTGATCGCGCTGTTCCTCTCCCCCGGCGGGGCCACCGCCCTGGTCCTGCTCTCCTGCCTGCTCACGCTCGGGTCGGCCTGGCTGGGGGCGGCGGCCGAACGGCTCACCGGGCGGGCCCCCGCCGCGGTCGGGTCCGCGACCGCGTGCCCGCGCCCCTGACCGGGGCGCCCCGCGGGGTTCCGGCGGGTCAGGAGGCGGTCTCGTCGACCCGGATCCCGGTGAGGACGGCGTCCAGCAGGCCCGGGTAGCGGGCGTCCAGGTCGTCGCGGCGCAGGGACACCAGGGTCTCCCGGCCCGACGGCACCTGCCAGATCACGCCGTTCTCCCGCAGGACGCGCCAGTGGTGGGTCATCGTCGACTTGGCGGTGATCCCCAGCTCGGCGAGAACGCTGTTGCAGGTGCGCTCGGCGCCTCCGGTCAGCGCGCGGACCACGCCGAGGCGCACCGGGTTTCCCAGGGCCGACAGCACGCCGTCGAGACGGATCTGCTCGGGGTCGGGGTGGAGACGCCTCATGGTCTCACCGTACCAAGACCGTCGGATGGTTCTCCGGCCCCGACTTGCCGGCGGACCCGCGGTACGCAAATATACGTACCTACGTACTCTAGTATCGACTTTCCGGGAGTCCGCATGCCGTTCACGGTGTCCGACGCCGAGCTGGCCCGTTCGCTGCGAGGGGGCTTCGTCAGCGACCACGCCGAGGTCAACGGGGTCCGGCTGCACCACGTGGCGGGCGGCCACGGGGATCCGCTGCTCCTGCTCGGCGGCTGGCCGCAGACCTGGTGGCAGTTCCACAAGATCATGCCCGCGCTCGCCGAGCGCTTCCGGGTCGTCGCGGTGGACCTGCGGGGCATGGGCGGCTCTGACAAGCCCGCCGGCGGCTACGACAAGCGGACCATGGCCGACGACGTCCACGCGCTGATACAGCACCTGGGGTACGACGCGGCGCACGTCGCCGGGCACGACATCGGCGGGATGGTCGCCTACGCGCTGGCGGCCAACCACCCCGGCGGCGTCCGCCGGATCGCGCTGCTCGACATCGCGCCCCCCGACGACCGGTTCCACCGGTTCCCGCTGCTCCCGGTGCCCGGACGCCAGCAGGTCGCGGGCGACATCCACGCCGCCCCCGCCCCCTTCCTGTGGTGGTTCGCGTTCAACCAGGTTCCCGGCCTGCCCGAACGCCTGCTCGCCGGCCGTTCCCGCCATCTGATCGACTGGATGTGCGACTACCTGGCGGCCGACCCCGGCGCCATCGGCGACCACGACCGGGCCGTCTACGCGCACGCCTACGACACCGAGGACGCGATCCGCGCCGGGAACTCCTGGTACCGCGCCCTCGCCCAGGACATCGCCGACGGCGAGACCTACGCCCCCGTGACCGCGCCGCTCCTCGCCCTGGGCGGCGAGGGCACCCGGGGGCTGCTGCGGTCGGTGCTGGAGCCGAAGGCGGCCGACCTCCGCGTCATCGAGGTGCCCGGCAGCGGCCACTACCTCCCCGAGGAGCAGCCCGAGCAGGTCGTCCGGCACCTGACCGAGTTCTTCTCCTGACCCCGCGACCCGCCCGGACCGGTGTCCCGCTGGATGCAGCGCACGATGAACGCCCGTGTCAACCGCAGGATCCGCCGAGGTCGCGGCCACTTCACGGGGACGCGCTGATCCTGCACACGGTGGGCCGCCGCCCCGGCTGGCACCACGACCTGGTGGCCCACCCCGCGGTGGTGACCGTGCCGGGCGCCGGGGCGTTCTAGTCCTGGACGAGGGGGCGGTCCTCGGTCCAGTCCACGTGGATGTGCCGGGACGCGAACAGCCAGGCGTCGCCGTCGCGGGCGAAGGTGTCGAGGTAGCGGGCGACCATGACGAAGACGCGCGGCCCCCGCGGGGTCTCGTAGACGTGGCGCGCGTCGCAGTAGGTCTCGGCGGTCGGCGGGTCGCGGGTCAGGTCGGGCAGGTGGTTGCCGACCAGGTGGTGGGTCACCGCGAAGCGGTCGAGGGCGGCGGTCGCCTCGGCGATCTCGGCGCGGCCCCGGTAGACGCGCGGCGGGGCGTCGCGTTCGTGGACGACCAGCTCGCCGTCCTCGGTGAACAGGCCCGCGACGACCTCGGGCCGCCGCCGGTCGAGCCCGGAGGCGTACCGGTGGACCAGGTCCCGCAGGGCGCTCCGGACCTTGCCATCGCTCATGCGGCGACCGTACCGGCGGAGCGGGCACGAGACCAGCCGGACGCCGGTTCGCCGCGAACGTCAGGCGAGGGCGTACATGCGGATGGCGACGACGTCGGCCTCCACCTCGCGCGCCAGGCCGACGAAGACGGTTTCGGCGAGCCACCGATGCGCCGGGGCGTCGGTGCGGAAGGTGGGCGAGGTGCGGTAGTACACCCCCGTCTCGGTCACCCGCAGGTCGCCGTCGTGCTGGTCGGGGCTGTCGGCGCCCTCGTGGTAGTAGCCCCGGTTGACGATGTCGATGACCGCGCCGTCCTCCGCCTGGAGGAGGTAGCGGGCGTCGAGCTCGCAGACGCGGCCACGGGTGCTGGACCAGTCGCCGCCACCGGGAAGGACGGTCCCGCGCAGCAGCGGGCCGTCGACCGTGCCGCCGGTGATGGGGGTGAACTCGGTCCTCTCGCCCTCGCCGTGCCCGACGTGCAGGGTCGGGGCCAGGCGGGCGCGGATCTCGAAGGCGAAGGTCAGGGCGGGAGCGAACGCGGACTCGCGGATGCCGGGCATGACCGCAGGCTAGCGGGAAACCGGCGGATGTGTAACAGCGTTGTACATCAATGTTGCATAACGGGTTCCCGCACACCTCCCCCTCCGGCCGGACGTGCGCCCGAGGCGCTGGCCGCCCGGCTCGGGGCGCCGCCTTCACGCCACCGCCGGGACAGAAGGCCGGTCACGTCCGTGCGGCCGAGGATCAGCCGAGGATGAGGGGGAGCTTGGCGGGGAAGTCGCTCAGCGCGGCCTTCTCCGCGTCGGCCGGTGCGCGGCGTCCGGTGCCGACCAACAGCGCGTCGGCGTCGGAGAACGAGGCGGGGAACGGGCTTCCGGCGATCTTCTCCAGCGCGGCGCGCGCCGCCGCGAGGGTCTCGGCGGGCGGGTCGGCGGCCGACGGCAGGTGCGCGATCAGGTCGAGGTGGTGCAGCGTCCATTCGAGCACGTACGCCGACAGGTAGTCGCCGACGGTCAGCACCATGTCCTGGGTGCTGACGCGGGCGGCGGGGTCGGCGAGCTCGGCGGCGCGGCCCGCGGCGGAGCCGACGTCGTCGAGGTGGAACTTCAGCCACCGCGGCTCGCCGTAGGCGGCGGCCAGCCGCGGGATCAGCGCGTCGAGCGGGTCGTCGCCGGTCGGGGGTTCGTCAAGGAGGCTCCAGTAGCCGGCCGCGTCCACGGTCGGTTCGGTGTCGGCGGGGGTGACCAGGGTGATCAGGACGTCCTGGGCGTCGATGACCAGGTGGCACACCAGGTCGCGCACCAGCCAGCCGGTGCAGCCGGAGGGCCGTTCGAAGTACTCGTCCGGAAGTTCGGCGACCGCCGTGCGCAAAGCCGCCCATGAACGCGAGAAGAGATCCACTGCGGCACGGTAGTCCCGGCCCGGAACACCGGACAAGTGATTAACGAACGGCACAATGCCAGGGAAGTGGCCGCCGGTCTCCCCCAGGCGGCCGAACAGCACCGGGCCCACCACGCCGACCGCGGGTGGGCCCGGTCCATGGGGTGGGCCGGCCACCCCATGGACCTGTGTCACGCCGTCAGCGCTGCAACGTCAGCAGACCCGGCCGGTAGGGCAGGAGGCCGTAGTCGCCGCCGGAGTTGGGGCTGCGCCCCTGGTAGAGGAACTGCAGATTGCAGGGATCGACGGTGAAGGTCTGGTCGGCGCTGGTGCGGATCAGTTCGCCATGGCTGATGTCGTTGGTCCAGGTGGCGCCACTGTTGGCCTTGCCGGCGAAGGGGTTGGCCTCGGTCGCGGCCTGCGGTGTCCACGAACCGTTCAGGCTGGTCGCCGTGAACGAGCGGAAGTAACGGCCCTGCGAGCCGATCGCCTCGACGAGCATGAGGTAGCGGTTCTGGCCCTGGAGTTTGTAGACCTGAACGGCTTCGAACAGGTTGTTCGTCGTATCGCTCATGATCACTGTAGAGGTCGTTCCGAAACTGCCCGGGAAGTTCCCGATCGGCATGCTGGCCCGGTAGATCTTGCCATTGTCACCGGCGAAGAAAAGGTACATGTTCGTGCTGTCGCCGATGACCGTCTGGTCGATGGGCCCCGTTCCGGAGCCGGTGATGCTTCCGGAGAAGAGCACCTGCTCTGATGACCAGCCATTCGGGTTGGT
This sequence comes from Actinomadura kijaniata NBRC 14229, assembly GCF_001552175.1. GTDB lineage: Bacteria > Actinomycetota > Actinomycetes > Streptosporangiales > Streptosporangiaceae > Spirillospora > Spirillospora kijaniata. The sequence goes on along the minus strand of NZ_BCQR01000008.1, from coordinate 67,872 downwards.
GGGGTCGCTCGACGTCCGGTAGGAGAAGGCGCTTCTCCCCCACTGGTAGGCGAGCACCCAGATATTCTTCGGTGCGAAGTAGAAGAGCGTGGGCGCGACGGCGGAATTCGTCATCGCGTTCTGGCCGGCCGAGGACATCTCCGACCAGTTGGTGAACAGGCCGAAGTTCATCGAACCCCATCTCGTCCCCGTGTCGTGCGTCGTCGCATAGACGAGATGCCTACCGCCGTACGGGGCGACGGTGAAGTCCTTGAGCGAGACCCACCCCGGCCTGGGCTGCGCCAGCGGGCCCGTTGACGTCCAGCGGTATGTCGACGGAAGGTCGCACGTCGGAGTGGGACCGCCGACCTGGACGAGCTGCCACTGCTGGTTGGCGCCGCCCCAGTCGTCGTACTGGACGATGTTCGCGTTGTCGGCGGTGGAGGCGCCCTGCGCTTCGAGGGCCTTGCCGCTGTGGCGTGAGATGAGCCGCACGTGGCCACCCGGGCTGTCGGCCAGCCTCCACTGCTGGTTGGCGCCGTTCAGGTCGGCCCACTGGACGATCGGGCCGCCGTTGGCGGTGGAGAAGTTGTGGACGTCCAGCACCTTGCCGGAGTGGCGGGACTGGACGCGGTAGTAACCGCCGCCGGCGTCGACGAACCGCCACTGCTGCTGGTTCTGGTCGTTCCTGGTCCACTGGGTGATGCGGGCGCCGTCGTTGGTCGCCAGGTTGTGGACGTCCAGGGCCTTGCCGCTGTTGCGGTTGACCAGGACGTACCACTTGTCCACATCCACTGTCGCAGCCTCGGCGTTCTGGGTGTTGGTTACGGACAAGGACGCCGACAGCAGGAGCGATGCCAGGATCGCACCGATCCTCAACATGAAGTACTTCCTTCCGTTCGACCTGGATGTTAGCGCTAACATTCTGCGTCGGATGAGGCCCTCTCTCCATCGGTGATCGGGAGGTGGTGGTGGCCGGAGTAAATACGAGGCGAAGCGGCATCGTCAAGGGCCCCGGACCTTCGAAAAGTTTTCGAACACAAACCGGCTGATAGAACGCCTGCGTCACCCGGCGACTGGAAACACGCGCTGGAATATTTCACGACTATTGACAGGATCTGTAGGCGCTCACACACTGAGTCCGCGACGCCCTGGTGGTGTGTGCGTTCCCCATACCGGAACGCGGCGTCTGTCGCGCGGGATATGCCCCGCGCCTCCACTCCTCGTTCATTCATGGAGGAACAGACGTGCCTACGAACGCCATGCCCAGATTCGAAATCCGCAAGCGGGCCCTCGTCACATGCGCCCTCGGGGTGCTCAGCGCGACCGTCGCTCTGGTGACACCGGCTCCGGCAGCTGCCGCGGCCGGCACGCTGGGCGCCGGGGCGGCGCAGAACGGCCGTTACTTCGGCACCGCCATCGCCTCGGGCAGGCTCAACGACCCGGTGTACACCACGATCGCGAACCGCGAGTTCAACTCGGTGACCGCCGAGAACGAGATGAAGATCGACGCCACCGAACCCCAGCAGGGCCGGTTCGACTTCACCGCCGCCGACCGCGTCTACAACTGGGCGGTCCAGAACGGCAAGCAGGTACGCGGCCACACCCTGGCCTGGCACTCCCAGCAACCCGACTGGATGCGGAACCTCAGCGGCGGCGCGCTGCGCCAGGCGATGATCAACCACATCAACGGCGTCATGGCCCACTACAAGGGCAGGATCGCCCAGTGGGACGTCGTGAACGAGGCCTTCGCCGACGGCGGCTCGGGCGCCCGCCGCGACTCCAACCTCCAGCGCACCGGCAACGACTGGATCGAGGTCGCCTTCCGCACCGCGCGCGCCGCCGACCCGGCCGCCAAGCTCTGCTACAACGACTACAACGTCGAGAACTGGACCTGGGCCAAGACCCAGGCCATGTACGCCATGGTCCGCGACTTCAAGCAGCGCGGCGTGCCCATCGACTGCGTCGGCTTCCAGTCCCACTTCAACAGCGGCAGCCCCTACGACGGCAACTTCCGCACCACCCTGCGGAACTTCGCCGCCCTCGGCGTCGACGTGGCCATCACCGAACTGGACATCCAGGGCGCCTCGCCCACGACCTACGCCAACGTGACCAACGACTGCCTGGCCGTCCCGCGCTGCCTCGGCATCACCGTCTGGGGTGTGCGCGACACCGACTCCTGGCGCCCCGAGCACACACCGCTGCTGTTCGACGGCAACGGCAACAAGAAAGCCGCCTACACCTCGGTCCTCAACGCCCTCAACGCCACCTCGCCGCCCACCCCCGGTTCGGGGACGATCAAGGGCGTCGGTTCGGGACGTTGCCTGGACGTGCCCGGCGCCAGTACCACCGACGGCACCCAGCTCCAGCTGTGGGACTGCCACGACGGCACCAACCAACAGTGGACCTCCACCGCCGCAGGCGAGCTCAGGGTCTACGGCAACAAGTGCCTGGACGCCGCCGGCACCGCCAACGGCGCCAAAGTCCAGATCTACAACTGCTGGGGCGGCGACAACCAGAAATGGCGCCTCAACTCCGACGGATCCATCGTCGGAGTCCAGTCCGGCCTCTGCCTGGACGCCGCCGGTACCGCCAACGGCGCCCTGATCCAGCTCTACTCCTGCTGGAACGGCGGCAACCAACGCTGGACCCGCACCTGACCCCCACCGCGAACCGGGCGACGGCACGATCCCCGCGGTGAGCCGATCAAGGTCGAGGCGGGCGGCTCGGTGGTGAGCCGTCAACCACCGAGCCGTCAACCACCGAGCCGCCCGCCTCGCTGCTCCAGCGAAGCTGACGCTGTGCGGAGAACCATCGCTCGTGTGGTCGACCTCCCACGTTGGAGCCAATTGGAAAGGTCTCGTCGGCACCGGTTCCGTCAGGTCCTCCTCAACCCGGCCGCGGTAGTGGTGGGCCTCGCGCTGGATGCGGTCCTCCAGCACCTCCCGCGGCTCCACGTGCGGCCCGTCAGCCGGGAGGGGAGCCGCGGGTGCCGGACCAGGGAGTGGCCGCGCACGCTCTGACGGTGCCCGCAGGCGGAGTCAGCCCTTGGTCGCGCCGGCGGTGAGGCCGCTGATGAGCTGGCGTTCGGCCACCGCGTAGAAGGCCAGGGCTGGCACCATCGCCAGCACGATGTAGGCGAGGACGAGCGCGTAGTCGGTGGCGTACTGGCCCTGGAACTGCTGGACGCCGACCGGGATCGTCTGCCAGCGGGGCTGGCTGAGCACCAGCAGCGGGAGGAAGAAGTTGTTCCAGCTCGTGACGGTGGCCAGCACCGCCACGGTGCCGAGCGCCGGGCGCGCCATGGGCAGCAGGATCCGCCAGAAGAACCCGAACCGGCCGCAGCCGTCCATGGTGGCGGCCTCCTCCAGCTCGGCGGGGATCGTCCGGAAGAACCCGCGCAGGATGATGATCGTCATGGGCAGGCCGAACGCCGCCTGCGGCAGCACCACGCCCAGCGGGTTGTCCAGCAGGCCGAACGCTCTCAGCAGCACGAACAGGGGAAGCACCGCCACCGCGAACGGGAACATCAGCCCCATCGCGAACAGGGTGAAGAACATCTCCCGGCCGCGGAAGGCGTAGCGGGCGAACGCGAACGCCGCCATCGCCGACACCCCCACGGTCAGCGCCGTGGTGGCGATCGCGATCCCGGCGCTGTTGGCGATCTGCCGCCAGAACGTGTCCGAGGTCAGGATGCCGGTGTAGTTGGACCCCCGCCAGGGCGAGGGCAGCCCGAACGGGTCGCGCGACAGGTCGCCGGTGCTCTTGAAGCCCGACAGCACCGCGTAGCCGAGCGGCACGACGATGAACGCGCCGATCACCCAGACGGTCAGGTGCCGGGCGAGGCTCCCCGTCCACCGGCGCGGCCGGCGTGATGGCGCGGAGGGCGCCGGGGCGGGGGTGCTCTGGGCGGCGGTGCTCATCGGGGCGCTCCCGGGGCGGTGACGGCACCGCGCAGGTCGCGGTGCAGGACGTAGCGCTGGTAGAGCAGCGAGAACACCAGGCTGATGGCGAACATGGCCACGCTGATGGCACTGGCGTAGCCCACCTGGTAGCGCTTGAACCCGTACTGGAACATGGTGATCGACATCGTCTCGGTGGAGTGCGACGGCCCGCCGGCGGTGATCACCCAGACCAGGTCGAAGAGCTGGATGGAGCCGATGACCGACAGGAACACGCTGATCCGCAGCGTCGGTCCCAGCAGCGGCAGGACGATGTGGCGGAACCGCCGCCAGGCCCCGGCGCCGTCGATCGAGGCCGCCTCCAGCACCTCGCCGGGGATGCTCTGCAGCCCGGCCAGGTAGAGCATCATGTGGAAGCCGAAGTACTTCCAGGTCATCACCAGGAACAGGGTCGGCATGGCGGTGGAGGGGTCGGAGAACCAGCGGCCCGCCAGCCCGCCCAGCAGCGGCAGGTCTTCCACCAGGTGGTCGGCGAGCCCGCCGCCCGGCAGGAAGATCATGCCGAACAGCACACCGGTGACGACCTCCGACAGCACGTACGGCGCGAAGAAGACCATCCGGTAGACGGCGCGGCCCCGCATGCGGCCGTTGAGCAGCACGGCGGTGCCGACGGCCAGCGGCAGTTGCAGCACCAGCGACAGCAGGACCAGCACCAGCCCGCGCCACAGGTCGCCGCGGAAGATCGGGTCGCCGGCCATCCGGGTGAAGTTGTCCAGGCCGACGAACTCGCTCGGCGGCCCGAACCCGCCCCACCGGAAGAAGGCGGCGTACCCCGCGATCGCGATCGGCAGCAGCACGAACAGGGCGAACAGCACCAGGGCCGGGATCAGGAACCAGGCGCTGGACAGCCATCGGCGCAGCCGTCGGGGCCGCGCGGCGCTCCGGGCGGGCACGGTCGCCCCGGACGCGTCCGGGGTGGACGCGTCCGGGGCCGCCGCGTCCCCGGGTGGGGCTCCGGGGGTCGAGGTGGCCGGTGCGGAGGCGCCCGGTGTCGCGGGCGGTCCCGAGGTCATCGTCCTTCCTCCCGTTCCCGGCCCGGCCGGTGCCGTCGGCTCGTTCCGCTCACGGCCGTCACTGGGTCCTGGCGGCCTGCGTGATCGACCGGGTGACCTGTTCGGGCGTGGCACGGCCGGCGATCAGCTCGGCGACGCTGTCGTTGACCTGCTGGCCGACCGCGGGCGCGAACGCCTGGTCGAGGAAGAGCTGGAAGCCGGTCGCCCCGGTCATCGCCTGGGCCACCTGCTTGCGGTTGGGGTCGGTGATGGCGCTCTCGGCGCCCTTCACCACCGGCATGAACGCGCCGGAGGAGACGAACATGCGCTCGTTCTCGGCGTTGAGGAAGAACCTCAGGAAGTCCATGGCCTCCTTGGGGGCGCCCTTGCGCAGGGCGTGGCCGTTGCCGCCGCCGAACACCTCGGTGAGCGTCCCCTTCCCGCCCTCGACGGTGGGGAAGGGGAAGAAGCCGAGGTCGGCGCCGAGGTCGCCGCCGGCGTCCTCCTGCACGGAGGGTGCCCACTGGCCCATGAGCTCCATGGCGGCGCGGCCGGTGCCCATCAGGGCGGCCTGCCCGCCCGGCGTCGGGTAGCCGGCGCCCTGGTAGCCCTGCTGGAACGGCTGAAGGTCGGCCAGCTCCTTCAGCCGCCGCCCGGCGTCGACGAAGACCGGGGCGGAGAAGTCCCTGGACGTCTCGGCCTGCTCGAACACCGCGCCGCCGCCGATCCTCATCGCCAGGTAGGACCAGTAGTAGTGGCCGGGCCACTTCTCCTTGCCCGCCAGCGCGATGGGGGTGATGCCGGCGGCCTTGAGCCTGCGGACGGCGTCCAGGAACGCCGACCAGGTGGCGGGGGGCTGTTTGACGCCCGCCTTGGCGAAGAGCCGCTTGTTGTACCAGAACCCGACCATGCCCATGTCGTACGGGATCCCGTAGAGCCTGCCATCGAACCGGTAGGCCTCCATCGACAGCGGGTTCAGGGTGGCCGACAGGTCGGCGGCCCGCCGGGTGAGGTCCTCGACCAGGCCGGCCTCGACCTGCTGCTTCAGCACGCCGCCGCCCCAGGAGACGAAGATGTCCGGCAGCTTCCCGGAGGTGGTCTGCGCCGTCATCTTCGCCTTGTAGGCCTCGTTCTCCAGGGCGGTCATCCTGACGGTGACGTTGGGGTTGGCCGCCTGGAAGGCCTGGACGACCTTGGGGTACTGGGTCTTCTGCGGCTCGGTGGTGGCGATGTTCCAGAACTCCAGGGTGACCTTCCCGCCCGCCCCGGAGCCGCCGTCGTTCCCGCAGGCACCGAGCAGTGGTCCGGTCGCGGCCACGAGCGCGCCCGCGGAGGCGGCGGAGAGGAAGGAGCGGCGTGAGGGTGACGCGATGCCCATGGGGGCCTCCTGGGCTCGGGATGGTCGGGGCCGAGGGCAGAAAAACGATCTTCCGAAACATTTCGAAAGGCTTCGAAGGTGTTACTGCCGTGGAACTCTAAAGAGAACCCCGAATGTGGTCAATACCTCATTCCGGTTTCCGCCGCCGAACGTGAAACCCCCTTCCCCGCAGGGCCTGAGAGGGTATCGGCGGAGGCTAGGCGAGCCCGAAAGATTGCGATACTGTTCGCAATCGTTCTCGGGAGGAGAGACCGTGTCCGCACGCGCATCCGATGACGTCTCCGACCGGCCGGGGCGGCCGACGCTGGCCCTGATCGCGGCCGAGGCCGGGGTCTCTCCCGCCACCGTCTCCAAGGTCCTCAACGGCCGCACCGACGTGGCCGCCGAGACCCGCCGGCGTGTCGAGGAGCTGCTGCGCACCCACAACTACCCCGGGCCGGGCGGCACCCGCCGCGCCCGCCGGTCCGGCCTGATCGACCTGGTCATCAAGGGGCTGGACAGCCCCTGGGCGATCGAGATCATGCGGGGCGTGGAGGCCGAGTGCGCCGAGAAGGGCATCGGCATGGTCGTCTCCCAGGTCGGCGACCACGACGCCCGCCCGCCGAGCTGGCAGAACGTGGCCGTCCAGCACCACAGCGACGGCGTCATCCTGGTGACCTCGCGGATGACCCGGCACCAGCGCGAGCAGCTCGAACGCGCCGGGGTCGGCCTGGTGCTGGTCGACCCGGTGAACCTGCCCGACGGCGACATCGCCAGCGTCGGCGCCACCAACTGGGCCGGCGGGCTGGCGGCCACCGAGCACCTGGTCGGGCTGGGCCACCGCCGGATCGCGGTGATCGGCGGGCCCGCCGACATGCTGTGCACCCAGGCCCGCGTGGACGGTTACCGCAGCGCGCTGGAGCGCGCCGGGATCGCGGTGGACCGGGACCTGGTGCGCTACGGCGACTTCCGGCACGAGGGCGGCTTCGAGCGGACCCGCGAGCTGCTGGCGCTGCCGGACCCGCCGACCGCCGTCTTCGCGGGCAGCGACCAGCAGGCGATGGGCGCCTACCAGGCCGCCCGGCTGGCGGGGCTGCGGGTGCCCGAGGACCTCAGCGTCGTCGGCTTCGACGACCTGCCCGCCTGCGAGTGGATGTCGCCGCCGCTGACCACCGTGCGCCAGCCCCTGGAGGAGATGGGCCGGATCGCGGCCCGCACGCTGCTCCAGCTCCTGGACGGGCGCCGGCCGCTGACCCCGCGCGTGGAGCTCGCCACCGAGCTGCGCGTCCGCGGCTCCACCGCCCCGCCCCACTCCTCGGACGCCCCCGAAAGAAGGTAGGGACCGATGACCGAAGCCCTCTCCGCCGCCGGCGCGGTCGGCGGGCCCTGGCGCGACCCGGCGCTGCCGGTCGCCGACCGGGTCGCCGCCCTGGTGGCCCGGATGACCCCGGAGGAGAAGGCGGGACAGCTCGCCGGGTACTGGGCGATGCCCGCCGCCCCCGGCGGGCCGGTGGCTCCCATGGAGGACGACTCCGGCGAGCCCGCCGCCACCCTGGACGAGGTCGTCCGCTCCGGGCTCGGGCAGCTCACCCGGGTGTTCGGCACCGCCCCGGTGACGCCCGCCGAGGGGGCCGCCCGCCTGCGTGACCTGCAACGGCGGGTGGCGGCCGGGAACCGGTTCGGCATCGGCGCGATCGTCCACGAGGAGTGCCTCACCGGGCTCATGACCTGGGGCGCCACCCTCTACCCCGCCCCGCCGGCATGGGGGGCCAGCTTCGATCCCGAGCTGGTGGAGCAGGTGGCCGCCGCGATCGGGGCGGACATGCGGCGGCTGGGCGTCCACCAGGGGCTGGCGCCGGTGCTGGACGTGGTGCGCGACGCGCGCTGGGGCCGCACCGAGGAGTGCGTCGGCGAGGACCCCTACCTGGTCGGGACCGTCGGCGCCGCCTACGTGCGCGGCCTGGAACGCTCCGGCGTGGTCGCCACGCTCAAGCACTTCGTCGGCTACTCGGCCTCCCGCGCCGCGCGCAACATGGCCCCGGCGCCGATGGGGCCGCGCGAGTTCGCCGACGTCATGGTGGAGCCGTTCGTCATGGCGCTGCGCGAGGGCGGCGCCCGCGCGGTCATGCACTCCTACACCGACACCGACGGCATGCCCGCCGCGGCGGACGAGCGCCTGCTGACCGGGCTGCTGCGCGGCGAGCTCGGCTTCACCGGCGTCGTCGTCTCCGACTACTTCGGCATCTCCTTCCTGGAGAGCCGCCACCGCGTGGCCGGGTCGCGCGGCGACGCCGCGGCGCTGGCCCTGCGCGCCGGCATCGACATGGAGCTGCCCACCGTCCGCTGCTACGGCGAGCCGCTGGTGGAGCGGGTGCGCGGCGGCACCGTCCCCGAAGAGCTGCTGGACCGCGCCGTCACCCGGGTGCTCACGTTGAAGGCCGAACTGGGACTGCTCGACGGCGCCACCGCCGGGGACGGGCCCGAGGACGGGCCGCCGGCCGATCTGGACCCGCCCGCCAACCGGGACCTGGCCCGGCGGCTGGCCGAGGAGTCGGTGGTGCTGCTGGCCAACGGCGGCGTCCTGCCCTGGACCGGGCGGGGCCCGATCGCGCTGGTCGGGCCGCTCGCCGACGACCCGGCGGGCATGCTCGGCTGCTACAGCTTCCCCAACCATGTCGGCGGCCACCACCCCGGACTCCCGCTCGGGGTGGCGATCCCGTCGCTGGCCGAGGCGGTGCGCGCCGAGTTCGGCGACGCCGAGGTGCGGGTGGTGGCCGCCGGGGACGTGCGGGTGCCCGCGGACGCCGACATCGCCGCCGCGGCCTCCGCCGCGGCGGAGGCCGACCTGTGCGTGCTGGCGCTCGGCGACCGCGCCGGGCTGTTCGGTCGCGGCACCTCCGGGGAGGGCTGCGACGCCGCGACGTTCGCGCTGCCAGGGCGCCAGGCCGAGCTGGCCGAGGCGGTGCTGGCCACCGGCACGCCCACGGTCGTGGTGCTGCTCAGCGGGCGCCCCTACGCGCTGGGGGCCCTGGCCGGCCGGGCCGCCGCGCTTGTCCAGGCGTTCTTCCCCGGCGAGGAGGGCGCCGGAGCGGTCGCGGGCGTCCTGTCGGGCCGCCTGGACCCCTCGGGGCGGCTGCCGCTGAGCGTGCCGCGCGACCCGGCCTCCCCGCCGGTGCCGTACCTGCGGTCGCGGATGGACGCCGCCCACGACTGGAGCACCGTCGACCCGGCGCCGCTGTACCCGTTCGGCCACGGCCTGACCTGGACCCGCTTCGACTACTCCGACCTGCGGACCGACGAGCGGGCCCCCACCGACGGGACGGTGACGGTGAGCGCCGTCGTGCGCAACACCGGCGACCGCGCCGGGACCGAGGTCGTCCAGCTCTACCTGGCCGACCCGGTCGCCTCGGTCGTGCGGCCCGAACGCTGGCTGGCGGGCTGGGCGCGGGTGCGGCTGGAACCCGGGCGGGCGGCGCGCGTGGCCTTCGCCGTGCACGCCGACCGCACCTCCTTCACCGGCCCGGACCTGCGGCGCGTCGTCGAACCGGGTGTGGTGGAGATCGCCGTGGGCCGCTCCAGCCAGGACCTGCCCCTGCGCGGATCGGTCACCCTGGAGGGCCCGGTCCGCGTCCTGGGCCCCGACCGCGTCCTGACCGTCCCGGCCACCGTCACGCCCGTGTGACGACCGGCCGCCCTCGGCGGGCTGCCCGCCGACGATCCAGGCGTCGCGCCGGTGCCGGCTCTCGGTCGCTTCCTCCACGGCCGCATGGACGACGCCGTCCATGCGCGCGGGAAGGGATCCACCGCGGCACGGCGCCCCCGGGCCGGTCGGCGCCGGGGGCGCGCGGAAAACGCGGGTCAGGTGGGCTCGGCGGACAGGGGGCGGGCGATGTCCTCCAGGGAACGCCGAGCCGCCTCCACCCCGATCAGCAGTTCCACGATCCCGGCGGCGATCATCAGTGCCGCGCCCAGGAAGTAGCCGCCCGCCACCGCCGCCGGGTCGCCGGTCTCCACCAGGCGGCCGAACAGCACCGGGCCCACCACGCCGCCGAGGCCGGTGCCCACGGCGTAGAACGCCGCGATCGCCAGCGCGCGGGTCTCCATCGGGAAGATCTCGCTGACGGTCAGGTAGGCGGCGCTGGCCCCGGCCGAGGCCAGGAAGAACACCGCGCACCAGCAGGCGGTCAGCGTCCAGGCGGTCAGCACCTCGGCGCGGAACAGGAACCCGGTGCCCACCAGCAGCACGCCCGAGCCGATGTACGAGGTCGCGATCATGGTGCGGCGGCCCACCACGTCGAACAGCCGCCCCAGCAGGAACGCCCCCAGGAAGTTCCCCAGCCCGATCGGGATCAGGTAGTAGCCGACGTGGAAGTCGGACACCTGGAAGAACTTGGCCAGCACCAGCGCGTAGGTGAAGTAGACGGCGTTGTAGAGGAACGCCTGCCCGACGAACAGCGACAGCCCCAGCAGGGTGCGGCGCGGGTAGCGCTTGAGGGCGGTGTGGGCGATCTCGCCGAAGCCGATGGTGCGGCGCTGCCGGACGCGGATCGTCTCCTCGACCGGCTCCAGGTCCCGGCCGGTCTCCTCGCGGACCCTGCGCTCGATGCCGGCGACGACGCGTTCGGCCTCCTCCTCGCGGCCGTGGATGAACAGCCAGCGCGGGCTCTCGGGGACGGTGCGCCGCACGACCAGCACGCCGAGGCCCAGCAGCCCGCCGAGCGCGAACAGGGCGCGCCAGCCGAGGTCCTCGGGGATCAGCTCGCCGTTGAGGATCGGGATCGACAGGGCGGCGGCGAACGCGGTGCCCAGCCAGAACGACCCGTTGACCAGCACGTCCACCGTGCCGCGCAGCCGGGCGGGGATCAGCTCGTCGATCGCGGAGTTGATCGCGGCGTACTCGCCGCCGATGCCCGCCCCGGTCAGGAACCGGCAGGCGTAGAACCACCAGGCGTTGAACGAGAACGCCGTCGCCACCGTCGCCGCCAGGTACAGCGCCAGCGTGACCAGGAACAGCTTCTTGCGCCCGAACCGGTCGGTGAGGTGCCCGAACAGCAGCGCGCCCAGGCACGCGCCGATCACGTAGATCGACGCGCCGAGGCCGACCTGCGCGTCGCTCAGGCCGAGCCCGCCCTCCTCCCCCGTCAGCCGGGGGCCGATCACGCCGACGACCGTGACCTCCAGGCCGTCGAGGATCCAGACCGCGCCGAGGCCCAGCAGGATCGTCCAGTGCCACCGGGACCACGGGAGCCGGTCCAGCCGGGCCGGCACGTCGGTCTCGATGGTCCGCGGTGATGCGCTCGTCATGCGCCGCTTCTTCCCGATCTACGGCTTTTATTCCCTCAGGGCATGACGGAGAGCGGCAAGGCGTCGCCTCCGCGGGCTTCCGCCCGAACGCGGAACGTGCGACGGTGTCGGCAACGGCCCCTGCGACCACTCGGAAGTGAGCCCATGCGCATTCGAGACATCCTGCGGAGGAAGGGAACGGCGGTGGTCACGGTGCGACCCGAGGCCACCGTCCGGGAACTGCTGACCACCCTGGCCGAGCACAACATCGGGGCGGTCGTGGTGTCGCCCGACGGCGGAACGATCACCGGGATCGTCTCCGAGCGCGACGTGGTGCGCCACCTGCACGAGTTCGGCGCGGACCTGCTGGACCGCCCGGTCGAGCAGATCATGACGGCCGAGGTGCACACCTGCCAGCCGGGCGCGCGCGTCGACGACCTGCGGCAGACCATGACCGAACGCCGCATCCGGCACCTGCCGGTCGTGGAGAACGACCGGCTGGTCGGGATCGTCAGCATCGGCGACGTGGTCAAGAGCACCATCGACGCCCTGGAGAGCGAACGCGAGCACCTGGTCGACTACATCCAGCGCGCCCCCTGACCGGTCACACGTAGGCGGGCAGCGGCCGCGCGACCGGGGAGGACTCGACCTCCCGGTGCGCGGCGGCCAGGCGTTCGACGGCGTCGCGCAGCGTGTCGGGCGGCAGCACGAACGGCAGCCGCACGTAGTCCTCCAGCACGCCGTCGGCGCCGAACACCGGGCCGGGCACCACGCGCACGCCGTGCCGTTCGGCGGCCTCGGCCAGCAGCGTGGCCACGGGCGCGTCCAGCCGCGCCCACAGCGACATCCCGCCGTCGGGCACGGTGTACTCCCACTCGGGCAGGTGCTCGCGCAGCGCCGCCACCAGCGCGTCGCGGTTGCGGCGCAGGGCGGCCGCGCGCTCGGCGCGGACCTCCTCGACCCGTTGCAGCAGCTCGCCGACGATCAGCTGGTCGAGGACGGGGCTGGCCATGTCCATCGGCTCGCGCGCCATGGCCAGGCGGCGGGCCAGCGGCGCGGTGGCGCGGATCCAGCCGATCCGCAGCCCGCCCCACAGCAGCTTGGACGCCGACCCGACGCTGAGAACCCGGCCGCCGGAGTCGAACGCCGCCATCGGCGCGGGGCGCGGCGCGTCCGGGTCCAGTGACAGCTCGGCGAAGGTCTCGTCGGCCACCACGAACGCGTCGGCGCGGCGCGCGGCGTCCACCAGGGCGGCCCGGTCGTCCTCGCCCATCAGCAGGCCGGTCGGGTTCTGGAAGTCGGGGATCAGGTAGGCCAGCCGGACCGCGGCCTGCCGCATCGTCTGGGCGACCAGCTCGGCGTCCCAGCCCTCGTTGACCCCGGCCGGGACCAGCCGCGCCCCGCGCCGCCGCAGCGCGCCCAGGGCGTGCGGGTAGGTGGGGCGCTCCACCAGGGCGGGGTCGCCGGTCTCCAGCAGCACCTGGGTGAGCAGCGTGAACGCGTGCTGCCCGCCGGTGGTGACGACGATCTGGTCGGGACGGGTCGGCACGCCCCGGTCGGTGTACCCGGCGGCGACGATCTCGCGCAGCTCGGCCAGCCCGGCGGGCTCGTAGCCGGGGCCGGCGCTGTAGCGCGGCAGGCGCTCCACGGCCGCCGCGACCGCCTCCTGGAAGATCGCGGGCGCGCCGGGGGTGGCGCAGCCCAGGTCGATGAAGGCCGCGTCGGCGGGCGCGTGCGCCATCCCGTACTGCCCGGCGATCATCCCGGTGCGGGCGCTGGGCGGCCGCCCGCCCGGCCCGGCGGTCCGGCCGCGCGGCGCCCGCGCCGGGGGCAGGGCCGTCATCCGCACCGGCGGCAGCCGGGTCCAGCTCCCCGCGCCCTGGCGGCTCTCGACGTAGCCCTCGGCGCGCAGCGCGTCGTAGGCGGAGGTGACGGTGGTGCGGCTGACGCCGAGCGCGGCGGCCAGGTCGCGTTCGGCGGGCAGCCGGGTGCGGACCGCCAGCCGCCCGTCCAGGACCAGGGCCCGCACGGCGCGGGCCAGCGCCGCGTAGAAGGGCCGTTCCGGCGGGACCTCGCCCAGCATCCGGGCCAGCTGCGGCCCGCTCACGTAACGCGCGTTCATGCAGACCACTTTTCCATATTGGCCCTTAAATGAACAGGCCACTCTCCACCAGAATGATCGTGGCGACACGGCGTCACGCTGACACGACGCACGTCGTCACCGCTTTGAGGGGAGTTCGAGAAATGGCCTTGATGGCACGCCGTCTGGTGCAACTGTACGCGGGATTGGCCCTCTATGGACTGGGCATCGCGCTCCAGGTGGCCTCCACGCTGGGCAACGACCCGTGGGACGTGTTCCACCAGGGCCTGTCCCTGCGGTTCGGGCTGTCGATCGGGGCGTGGATCATCATCGCCGGGGCGCTGGTGATGCTGCTGTGGATCCCGCTGCGGCAGCGGCCCGGGCTCGGCACGGTCAGCAACGTGATCTTCGTCGGGCTGTTCGCCGACCTGTTCCTGTGGCTGCTGCCCGAACCGGGGAACCTGGCGATGCGTTGGACCTACCTGGTCGTCGCGATCGTGGTCGGCGGGTTCGCCACCGGCTGCTACATCGGCGCCGGGTTCGGCGCGGGGCCGCGCGACGGGCTGATGACCGGCCTGGCCGCGCGCGGCCACTCGATCCGGGTGGTCCGCACCGGCATCGAGGTGACCGTGCTGGCCGTCGGGTGGCTGCTGGGCGGCACCGTCGGGATCGGCACCCTGCTGTACGCGGTGGCGATCGGCCCGCTGGCCCACGTGTTCATCCCGATGCTGGCCGTGAAGACCCCGGTGAAGGAGGAGGCGCCGGTCGAGGCACCGCCGCAGCCCGCCGCCGCCTGACCCTGACACCGGCCCGACGGCCCGCAGCCCCACCGGCTGCGGGCCGTTCCGCGTCCGGGGTGCCCGGCCGGTGCTCCGTCGGCGCTCCGTCAGTGCTCGGCGGCCAGGGCCGTCAGCACCGCCACGAAGTCGCTGGGCAGGACCAGGCGGCCGTCCTCGTACCGCAGGTGCAGCGCGGTGAGGTCTCCCCCGCGCCACCAGTACACGTGCGGGCTGAGCGAGCCGGGGCCGTCCTCGTGGGCGCGCAGGGCGTAGGCGTGGAGCTCCTCGGCGGCGGCGACCGCGGCCCGGTAGCGGGTGCGCGGGTCGGCCCCGCCGGGGCGCAGCACGTGCGCGACGATCTGGCCGTGGGTGGGGGCGACCACCAGCGCGCCGTGCGGCCCGATCGGCAGGTACTCCTCCAGCCACGCCAGGTGGGTGGCGGTGTAGGACGTCATGCCGTGCAGCACCGACACCCGCACGCCGCCCAGCGAGTGCTCGTCGTGCGTCAGCGGGCCGTCGGCGCGCACGTTGGCGCGGCCGAGCATGAACAGCGCGTCGCCCGACACCGGCCAGCCGTGCATCTCCTCGGTGGTGACGGTCCGCACGGTGGTGGGGGTGTCCACGACCACCACCTCGACCAGGCCGGGCACGAACGGCCGGGACGCCAGTCCGCCGTTGTCGGCCTCGACCGGGTAGGCGCGGGTGCGCAGCAGGTGCTGGCCGAGATCGAAGTCGCTGAGGTCGAGGGGCTCCTCGATCGCGGTGACGATGGTGGTGACGTGGTCCGACACCAGCGCGGGCCAGTCGTCGCGCGGCACCCGGCGGGCCAGCTGCCGCAGGTTGCGCACGCTGACGTGCAGGCGGGCGGCGCCCTCCAGCAGCACCGCGTCGGCCGACACCCGGCGGCAGGTGTAGCCGAGGTTCTCGGCGACCAGGACCAGCAGCGAGTCGAGCGCGCCGTCCATGGTGGGGTCGTGGCGGACGTTCCGGCCGTTCATCGAGCGCCTCCCGGGAGGGGGACCAGGGTCAGAGCGTCGGCGTCGATCCGCACCGGAGCGCCGAGTTCCAGGGTGTGCTGGCGTGGACCGTGCCCGGCCGGGACCCCGGCCAGCAGCGGCGCGCCGAGCGGGCCGAGCCGCGCGGTGAACACCGCCGCCAGCTCGGCGGGGTCGCCGCATCCGTCCCACGAGCCCAGCGCGATCCCGGCCACACCGTCGAACCAGCCCGACTGCAGGAGCTGCACCAGCATCCGGTCGATCCGGTAGGGGGCCTCGGTGACGTCCTCCAGGAACACCACGCGCCCGGCGGCGGGGGGCGGGGCGTACGGGGTCCCCAGCAGGGCCGTCAGCATCGACAGCGTACCGCCGGTGAGCGGCCCCTCGGCACGGCCGGGGCGCAGCGCGGCGCTCCCGGTGACCGGCACGGGCGGGCCGCCGAACAGCGCGGCGCGGAACGACGCCGTGCTCGCGGCGTCCGGGTCGTCCGCCCCGAGCAGCCCGGCGACCATCGGGCCGAACGAGGTGGTGACCCCCAGCCGGTTCCCGAACGCCACGTGCAGCGCGGTCACGTCGCTGGAGCCGTGCAGCGGCTTGGGCCCGGCGGCGGCCAGCACGTTCCAGTCCAGCAGGTCCAGCAGCCGGGTCGCGCCGTAGCCGCCCCGGGCGCACACCACCGCGCGCACCCCGGGGTCGCACCAGGCGTCGGTCAGGTCGGCGGCCCGGTCGGCGTCGATCCCGGCCAGGCCCTGCCAGCTGGCGCGGCGCGGCGCGCTGTCATCGAGGTTCACGCTGTCCGGTACGTGCTTGGCGACGGTCACGTTCAGGCCCATCGCGCGCAGCGCGGCGCACCCGGCGGCGAGCCGGCCGGGCTCGACGGGCCCGCTCGGCGCGACCACCGCGACCCGGTCACCGGGCCGCAGCCGGGGGTATGGACGTGGTGCTCCGCCCGGCCCGGCATGATCATCGCCGGCCGCCGGGTCAGCGCCCCCGCTCTGCAACCCGATCCCTCCTCGCATTACACCGTGTAGAGCTTGACAGGTGATCCCGACTGACGGAAGACCTCGGACCGATCAAGGTTCAGTTTTCAATGACAGCGCCACCAGCCTCGGAAGCGTCACACCTATCGGTTCTCGCAGCACGGCGTCGGCGACCGCGTCGTAGGGGGTGGGCTGGGCGTTGACTATCACCAGTCGGGCGCCGTGCTCGACGGCCTCCAGGCACAGCCCGGCGGCGGGCTGCACGGTCAGCGAGGTCCCCACCGCCAGGAACAGGTCGCAGGAGCGGGCGGCGTCGACCGCCGCGTCCAGCACGTCCTGCCTCAGCGGCTGCCCGAACGAGATCGTCGCCGACTTCTGGATGCCGCCGCACTCGGGGCACGGCGGGTCCTCCTCCCCCGCGTCGACCCGGGCCAGCACCTCCGGCATCGGCGTGCGCAGCCCGCAGACCAGGCACTCGGCCTCGCGCATGGTGCCGTGGATCTCCAGCACGTTCACCGAGCCGGCGCGCTGGTGCAGGCCGTCGATGTTCTGGGTGACCAGGGCGCGCAGGCGCCCGGAGCGTTCCAGGTCCACGAGGGCGGCGTGGGCGGCGTTGGGCTCGGCGTTCCAGGCGGGGTGGTCGCGGCGGGACCGCCAGGCGCGGCGGCGGACCTCCGGGTCGGAGATGTAGGCGCCGATCGTCGACAGGCGCTCGGCCGTGGGGTCCTTCGTCCAGACGCCCTGCGGGCCGCGGAAGTCGGGGATGCCGCTGTCGGTGCTGATCCCGGCGCCGGACAGCACGGTGATCGCCTCGGCTTGGCGCAGCCACCGGCGCAGCGTCTGGGGAACGTCCATGGACCAAGGCTAGGCCCGGAACGCTCTATTCTGTTCCTCATACACGGACGGGCCCCGGCACACGGGCGGGGCCCACGGAGCGTCGTGGAGGCGCCCTGTCCCCGAAGGTGTCAGACTGGTCGCCGGTATGAGGACGACGCCGCACATCCTTGTGATCCACGGCACCAAGGTCCGCCGCCCGGTGTTCATCCTGGGCGCGCCCCACTCCGGTGCGGACCTGCTGGCCCGTGCGATCAAGCGGTCCCCCGGGTTCCACCTGACCGCGGGCCGCCCGAGCGTGCTGCGCGTCACCTACGCCTTCGCGCGGCGGCCGTCGATCGCCACCGAACGGGTGGTGGGCGCGGCGCGCGTGCTGCGCGACGCCTACGCCGAGTCCTGGCAGATCTCCGCGCGGTCGTGCGCCGAGTGCCCGCCCGAGTGCCGCGAGCTGGCCGGGCTGCCGCGCCGCGCCGGGGCGGTGCGGCGCGACGCCCCGGCCGGGGATCCGTCGGGGCCGTGCGTGGAGTCGAAGGTGGTGCACCGGTTCGCCGACGCCTCCCCCGACCTGCTCTACAGCGCCGACGTGCTGCTGGACGCCTTCCCCGACGCCCAGCTCCTCCAGGTGATCCGGGACGGCCGGGACGTGGTCGCCGAGATGCTCGGCGACGAGCGCTGCCTGGCCTGGTTCAAGCCGGGCCTGGCGAACCTGGAGACGGTGTTCCCCAACCCGTTCCTGGGGGTGGAGGACCTGGGCGAACGCGAGCGCTGGTCGCGCGCGGCGACGGCGGTCAAGTGCGCGCTGCGGTGGCGTGGAGCGGTCCGGCTCAGCGCCCGGCTGCGGGCGCAGACCCCCGACGACCAGCTCTACACGGTCCGGTACGAGGACCTGGTCCACCACCCGAGCCGCGTCGCCGACGACGTGTCGGCGTACCTGGGCGCCCCGATCTCGCGGGGCACCGTGGCGGGGCTGGTCCGCCCCCGCGACCGGGAGGCGGCCGAACCCCGCACGGGCGTCTGGCGCGAACGCCTGTCACCGCGTCAGCTCGTCCAGGTCGAGAAGGTCGCCGGCACGGAGCTGACGCGCCTGGGCTACCGGCTCAGCGACGGTGAATGACGGCGCGGGCGAGCTCGCGGGGCTTCGGGGCCGTCTCCGGGCCCAGCCGCCAGCCGAGGGCCACGCCCGCCGCGCCGAGTCCGGCCAGCAGGACGGCGTAGCGGCCGGGACCGCTCTTGACCAGCTGCTCCGGACGGATCGTCGGACGCACGCTGTTCCCCTCTCTGTCACGGACCTTTCGTGGGGTTCCGTACCAATCTGACGCTCGCAGATGGCCGTCTGGTTTCCGCTCCGGCTCACCGAAGGGAAGACAAGGAAACCGCATTCTGTGGCGTGCGTCACGTGTTTCGGAGGGGACGCGCGTGGCGGATGGGACGGACCGCATGACGGGCCGCGCGGCGGGTCAGTCGGCCGTCAGGGCCCTGGCCGCCTCGGGCCCGTCGGCGGACCCGTCGGAAGCCCCGTCCTGGCGGGCGAACTGGGTGCGGTACAGCTCGGCGTACAGGCCGCCGCGCAGCAGCAGCTCCTCGTGGCGCCCGCGCTCGACGATCCGGCCGTCGTCGACCACCAGGATCTGGTCGGCCTCGCGGACCGTGGACAGCCGGTGCGCGATCACCAGGGAGGTGCGGCCGGCCAGCGCGGTGGCCAGGGCCCGCTGCACCGCCGCCTCGGACTCGGAGTCCAGGTGGGCGGTGGCCTCGTCCAGCACCACCACCGAGGGGGCCTTCAGCAGCAGCCGGGCGAGGGCCAGGCGCTGCTTCTCGCCGCCCGACAGCCGGTAGCCGCGGTCGCCGACGACGGTGTCCAGGCCGTCGGGCATCGCCGCGACCAGGTCGCCGATCTGCGCGGCCTCCAGGGACTCCCAGATCTCCTCGTCGGTGGCGCCGGGACGGGCGTAGGCGAGGTTGGCGCGGATGGTGTCGTGGTAGAGGTGGGCGTCCTGGCTGACGACGCCGACGCGCTCGCGCAGCGACTCCAGGGTCACCTCGCGCACGTCCCGCCCGCCGATCCGCACCGCGCCGCCGGTGACGTCGTAGAGCCGCGACACCAGATGGGTGATCGTGGACTTGCCCGCCCCGGACGGACCGACCAGCGCGACCAGCTGGCCGGACCCGGCGGTGAACGTCACGTCGTGCAGCACCTCCCGCGAGGGGGCGGCCTCGGCGCGGGCGATCGACTCCAGGGAGGCCAGCGACACCTCCTCGGCGGCCGGGTAGCGGAACGACACGTGGTCGAACTCCACGGCGGGCGCGGCCTCGGCGGCGCCGTCGAGGGGCCGGGCGTCCGGCCCGTCGTCGATCAGCGGCTTCAGGTCCAGCACCTCGAAGACCCGGTCGAAGCTGACCAGGGCGGTCATCACGTCGACGTGCACGTTGGACAGGGCGGTGAGCGGCCCGTACATGCGGGTCAGCAGGGTCGCCAGCGCCACCAGCGTGCCGAGCTGGAAGACGCCGTCCACCGCCAGGAACCCGCCGACGCCGTAGACCATGGCGGTGGCCAGCGCGGCGACCAGGGTGAGGGCGGTGAAGAAGACCCGGCCGTACATGGCCGCCACGACGCCGATGTCGCGGACGCGGGCGGCGCGCTGGGAGAAGTCGCGCTCCTCGTCGGCGGGGCGGCCGTAGAGCTTGGCGAGCATCGCCCCGGCGACGTTGAACCGCTCGGTCATCAGCGAGCTCATCTCGGCGTCCAGCTGCATCTGCTCGCGGCTGATCGCCGACAGGCGGCGGCCGACCCACTTGGCCGGCAGGATGAAGATCGGGAGCAGCAGCAGCGCGATCAGCGTGACCTGCCAGGACAGCACCAGCATGGTGGCCAGCACCAGGACCAGGCTGATCACGTTGGAGACCACCGAGGACAGGGTCGTGGTCAGGGCGCGCTGCGCGCCGATCACGTCGCTGTTGAGCCGGGAGACCAGCGAGCCGGTCTGGGCGCGCATGAAGAACGCGACGGGCTGGCGCTGCACGTGCCCGAACACCTGGGTGCGCAGGTCGTAGATCAGCCCCTCGCCGATCCGGGCCGAGTACCAGCGCTGGGCGAGCCCGAGCACCGCCTCCACCAGCGCCAGGCCGGCGACGGCGAGCGCCAGCCCGACGACCAGGCCGTGGTCCTTCGGCACGATGCCCTTGTCGATGATCGCCTTCAGCAGCAGCGGGTTGGCCACCACGATCACGGCGGCCAGCGAGTTGAGGGCCAGGAACAGCACCAGTTCGCGGACGTAGGGCCGGGCGTAGCCCGCGATCCGCCGCACCGTGCCGGGCTTGAGCTTCTGCTTGGTCACCGACTCGTCGCGCCGGAACGAGGCCATCACCTGCCACCCGTTGCCGGGCATCGTCACTGCGGCCTCCGTAGGGGTCCGGGCGCGTCCGCCCCGCCGTCCGCGGCGAACGCGCGTGTAATCAAGTAAGCATTCCAGTCCCTCCGAACAACACCGTGCGTGCCCGCCCCCTTCCCGCCGCCGCACGCCATCCTGAATGTCCAGGTCCGGCAGGTGTGTCCGGCTATATGGACTTTGTCGCAAGGGCCCGATAAATATGATCAGCAACTTCCGGCTCACTCCCCCCTGGAGCCCTTGTGAGACAACGCCTCCTGCGCGGCGGCGCGGGCGCGATCACCCTCGCGTCCGCCCTGCTCGCCACGACCGCCCTTCCGGCGGGGGCCGCACCCACCCCCGCGGCCCCGAAGATCAAGGTGAGGAACGGCGAGACCCAGCCGGTCTTCTCCCGCGCCGACGCGGTGACCCAGACCGTCGACGTCGAGACCACGGTCGACAGCGACCGCGACGGCGTGCGGGACCGGGTGCGGATGCGGCTGATCCGGCCCAAGGAGACCAACGCCGGTCTCAGGGTCGCCACCATCATCGAGCCCAGCCCCTACTGGGCGGGCACCCACGACGTGCCGATGCACCCGGTCGACATCGACGGGGTGCAGAGGAAGGACCGGGCCGCCGCCAAGCGGAACCTGGCCGAGGTGTTCCCCGGCTACCTGGACAACTACTACGTCCCGCGCGGCTACGCGGTCGCCCAGGTCGACAGCATCGGAACCGGCGGCTCCACCGGCTGCCCGACCTCCGGCGACCGGCAGGAGCAGGCCGGGGCCCGGGCCGCGGTGGACTGGCTGAACGGCCGCGCCCGCGGCTGGTCCCCCGACGGCGCGCCGGTGAAGGCCACCTGGTCCACCGGCAACGTCGGCATGACCGGCCAGTCCTACAACGGCACCCTGCCGAACATGGCCGCCGCCACCGGCGTCAAGGGCCTGAAGGCCATCGTCCCGGTCGCCGCCATCTCCAGCTGGTACGACTACTACCGGGCCAACGGCGGCGTCGTCGCGCCCTACGAGTTCCAGGGCGAGGACCTGGACGTGCTCGCCAAGGCCGTGCTGACCCGGAAGAACCCCGAGGTCTGCAAGCAGGTCATCGACGAGATCACGGCCAAGCAGGACCGCGTCACCGGCGACTACTCGAAGGTGTGGGCCGAGCGCGACTACGTCGGGGACGCGCGCAAGGTGACCGCCGCCGTCATGGTGGTGCACGGCCTCAACGACTGGAACGTCAAGGTCAAGCACTCGGTGCAGTGGTGGAACGCCCTCAAGCAGGCGGGCGTCCCGCGCAAGCTGTGGCTGCACCAGGCCAGCCACGCCACCCCGGTCCGCTGGCGCGGCGAGGAGTGGATGCGCCAGACCGGCCGGTGGTTCGACCGGTTCCTCTACAACGTCCCGAACGGGATCGACCGGGAGCCGCGCGTCGACATCGAGCGTGCCCCCGGCCAGTGGGAGACCGCCAGGGAATGGCCGGTGCCCGGCACGCGCACCGTGGGACTCGCGCTGAACGCCGGCCCGAACGGCCAGCCCGGCGCGCTGTCGCCGCGGCCCCGCCGGGGCGCCCCCCAGTCGTTCACCGACCAGGGCCGCACCCGCACCGCCGAGCAGCTGGTGGTCAACGAGGACCAGGCCGACCCCAACCGGCTGGCCTACCTGACCGGCGCGCTCAAGCAGCCGGTGCGCATCAACGGCACGCCGAGGGCCGCGTTCCGCGCGTCCCTGGACGGCCGCTCGCCGTACCTGACGGCGCTGCTGGTGGACTACGGCACCGACACCCGGCCGACCGGGCGCCGCGCCAACACCACCGAGCAGTTCTGCCCCGGTGAGGGCGTGCCGGGCGACAGCGGGTGCATCACCCGGCAGACCCACGTCACCGAGACCGCCCCCTACAAGATCATCACGCGGGGCTGGCTGGACGTGCGCAACCGGTACTCGATCTCCCGCGAGACCCCGGTCCGGCCCGGCAGGCTCTACGACCTGAAGTGGGACTTCGAGCCGACCGACTACGTCGTCAAGCCGGGCCACCGCCTCGGCGTGATCGTCCTGTCCACGGACTACGACTACACGCTGCGGTACACCCCCGGCACGAAGGTCACCGTGCAGCCGGGCGCCTCGAAGGTGCTGCTGCCGCTGGCCCGCGGCGGCCGGGAGGCGCTGAAGTAGGCGGGCCGAAGTAGGCGAGTACGGCACGAGCAACGGCCCGGACCTGCGCGGTCCGGGCCGTTCGCGTGTCGTGGGGGTCAGCCCTGGCGCCGGGCCTCGGCCATCTCGCGCAGGCGGCCGATCTGCTCGCGGCGCTCGGCGGCGCACTGCTCCTCAAGGGTGTTCTCGGTGGCCTCCAGCAGCAGCCGCTTGGTGGCGACGGCCGCGCCGGGGTCGACCGCCAGCAGCGAGCCGACCAGCTCCCTGACGGCGTCGTCGAGGCCCTCGCGCGGCACCACGATCTCGGCGAGGCCGAGGCGCTGGGCCTCGTCGGCCAGGATCGTGCGGGCGGTCAGGCACAGCTCCAGCGCCCGGTTCACCCCGACGATCTCGACCAGGGGCTTGGTGCCGGTGAGGTCCGGGACCAGGCCGAGCGCCGGCTCCTTCATGCACAGCCTCACGTCGTCGGCCGCGACGCGGATGTCACAGGCCAGCGCGAGCTGGAACCCGCCGCCGATGACGTGGCCGTGGATGGCCGCGACCGTGACGAAGCGGGGGTCGCGCAGCCAGGTGTAGCCCTCCTGCAACTCGGCGATGAACGCGTCCGAGGCGGCGAAGTCGCTCCCGTCGGGCAGCGACTCCCCCGAACCGCCGGAGAACATCGACAGGTCGATGCCGGCCGAGAACGAGGGCCCCTCGCCGCGCAGCACGACCACCCGCACCTGCGGGGGCAGGGACCGGCCGATGCGCGCCAGGCCGCGCCAGGTGGCGAACGTCATGGCGTTGCGGCGCTCGGGCCGGTCCAGGACGACGGTCGCGACCGCCCCGTCCACCTCCAGACGCAGGCCGGCCTCGGCCAGGTCCGCGGCCGGTTCCGTGACCGGTTCCGGCCGCGGGCTCCCACTCCTCGCGTCCACCATGACGCTTCCTTTCCGCCAGTGCGGCGTCACCTGCCAGTGACACCGTTCCCTCGTGCACGGCGGCAGGAAGGCCTCACCCGATCGCCGGGCGACCGGGCGGTGCCGCCGATCCGCCGCCGCGACCGAACCCTACTCGGTCGGCCGCGACGGCGGATCGGGCGGTGCGCTCATCCGGGGGTTCGACGTCCGTTCAGGACTTCTTGCCACGGGTCGCGCCGCCGCGACCACGCAGGTTGACACCGGACTCGGTGAGAATCCGGTGGATGAACCCGTAGGAGCGGCCGGTGGCGGCTGCCAAGGCGCGGATGCTCTCGCCGGAGTCGTACCTCTTCTTGAGTTCCGCCGCCAGCTTGTCGCGCTCGGCACCGGTCACGCGGGTGCCCTTCTTGAGGGTCTCGGCCACGAGTACCTCCCGTAGTGATGTGGTGACCGCTGCGTTATCCCC
This sequence comes from Actinomadura kijaniata NBRC 14229, assembly GCF_001552175.1. Lineage (GTDB taxonomy): Bacteria > Actinomycetota > Actinomycetes > Streptosporangiales > Streptosporangiaceae > Spirillospora > Spirillospora kijaniata. The sequence goes on along the minus strand of NZ_BCQR01000008.1, from coordinate 43,751 downwards.
CGCCATGATCAGTCATTCCCGCGCGTTCGGCTACCCACTCGGCCAGAAAAGATCTGCCGAAGCCGATCTGCAGGTCACGCCAGGGCCACCAGATCGGAAAACTCGTCACTCCAGATGTCTTCCACACCATCGGGCAGCAAAATCACTCTTTCCGGTCGGAGCGCCTCCACCGCGCCCTCGTCGTGCGTCACCATGACGATCGCTCCGGTGAAGGTGCGCAGCGCCGCGAGGATCTCCGCGCGGCTGGCCGGGTCGAGGTTGTTGGTGGGCTCGTCCAGCAGCAGGACGTTGGCGCTGGAGACCACCAGCGTCGCCAGGGCGAGCCGGGTCTTCTCGCCGCCCGACAGCACCCCGGCGGGCTTGTCGACGTCGTCGCCGGAGAACAGGAACGACCCCAGGATCTTGCGGACCTCCACCGGCGCCAGGTCCGGCGCGGCCGACTGCATGTTCTCCAGCACCGAGCGCTCGGTGTCGAGGGTCTCGTGCTCCTGGGCGTAGTAGCCGATGCGCAGCCCGTGCCCGGCGACCACGCCGCCGGTGTCGGGCTTGTCGACGCCCGCCAGGATGCGCAGCAGGGTGGTCTTCCCGGCGCCGTTCAGGCCGAGGATGACGACCCGGCTGCCCCGGTCGATGGCCAGGTCGACGTCGGTGAAGATCTCCAAGGATCCGTACGATTTCGACAAACCCGTCGCGGTGAGGGGGGTTTTGCCGCACGGCGCCGGATCCGGGAACCGGATCTTGGCCACCTTGTCGGACTGCCGCTCCCCCTCGACCCCGGCCAGCAGCTGGCGGGCGCGGCGGTCCATCTGCTGGGCGGCCTTGGCCTTGGTGGCCTTGGCGCGCATCTTGTCGGCCTGGCTCAGCAGCGCCGACGCCTGCCGCTGGGCGTTGGCGGACTCGCGCTTGCGGCGGCGCTCGTCGGTCTCGCGCTGCTCCAGGTACTTCTTCCAGCCGACGTTGTAGATGTCGATCACCGAGCGGTTGGCGTCCAGGTGGAACACCCGGTTGACGACGGCGTCCAGCAGCTCCACGTCGTGGCTGATCACGACCAGGCCGCCCTGGTGCGACTTCAGGTAGTCGCGCAGCCACACGACCGAGTCGGCGTCCAGGTGGTTGGTGGGCTCGTCCAGCAGCAGCGTGTCGGCGTCGGAGAACAGGATCCGCGCCAGCTCGACGCGGCGCCGCTGGCCGCCCGACAGCGTGCCCAGCGGCTGGCCCAGCACCCGGTCGGGCAGGCCGAGGCTGGAGGCGATCGAGGCGGCCTCGGCCTCGGCGGCGTAGCCGCCGAGGATGTGCAGCCGCTCCTCCAGGCGGCCGTACTTGCGCACGGCCTTGTCGCGTTCGGTCCCGGTGGCGGTGGCCATCCGTTCCTCGGCCGCGCGCAGCTTGCGCATCACCTCGTCCAGGCCGCGCGCCGACAGGATGCGGTCGCGCGCCAGCTCCTCCAGGTCCACCCCGCGCGGGTCCTGTGGCAGGTAGCCGATGGTGCCCGAGCGGGTGACGCCGCCCTGCGCGGGCTGGGCCTCCCCGGCCAGGACCTTGGTGAGGGTGGTCTTGCCGGCCCCGTTGCGGCCGACGAAGCCGACCCGGTCGCCGGGGTTGACCCGGAAGGTGGCGCCTTCGATCAGCAGCCGGGATCCGGCGCGCAGCTCGATGTCGTTGGCAATGATCACGGTGACGGAGCTCCCTGACGGACGGCTCGGCGGCGGACAGGCGGCCCGCTGGCGGCGCGGCCACCGGGGGTCGGCGGCGCGGCGGGCACAAAACAGCGCGCCACGGGCCCATGGCCGCGACGCGCTCGAAGCTCTGTCAGCACAGGAGCGAAATCATCTGATCAGTGTACGTGACGCGGGCCGGGGCTCGGCCGGGTCCGGCCACATCGAATTTACTCGAACAAAAGTGCGAACGGAGGGTGTCCGCGAGAGGATGGAACCGGCGAAAACGCAGGTAGGACACACGGACAAGACACGCAGACACGACGCGAGCGCGACAAAGGAGTGTGCGCGATGGTCCGGAACACGAGCAACGCGCCGGAGGGCACCCCCACATGGCTGGACCTCGGGATCCCCGACATCGAGCGGGCCCGGCGGTTCTACGGGGGGCTGTTCGGCTGGGAGTTCCACGACGTGGGCCCCGAGGGCGGCCACTACCAGCTGTGTCTGAAGGACGGCCAGCAGGTCGCCGGGATGATACGCAACGACGAGCCGGACGCCGACTACTGGTGGCAGATGCACTTCGCCACCGACGACTGCGACGGGACGCTCAAGCGCGTCACCGACGCGGGCGGCACCGTGGTGGCGCCCGCCGACGACGTGCTGGAGCAGGGCCGCATGGCGATCGTGAAGGACTCGACCGGGGCGCAGTTCGGGCTGTGGCAGGGCCGGGCGCACATCGGCTCGGTGATCGTCAACGAGCACGGCTCGCTGCTGTGGAACGAGCTGCACACCCCCCGGGGGGAGCAGGCCCGGGAGTTCTACCGGGCGGTCTTCGATCTCCAGGCGGAGCCGGTGGCCGAGGCGCCGGGCTTCGTGGTGCTCAGGCGGCCCGACGGGCGCTACATCGGGGGCATCCAGGACGACCCGCGGGCGGTCCGGTCGACGTGGGTCACCTACTTCGCGGTCGACGACGTGGACGCGGCGCTGCGCGCGGTCCGGGACGGCGGCGGGTCGCAGGTGAGCGAGCCGCTGGACACCCCGTGGGGCCGGTGGGCGACGGTCCGCGACCCGTTCGGGACGGAGTTCCGCGTCATGACCCCGGCCCCGGACCCCGAGGGCTGATCCGGAAGCCGGCCCGGATGTCCGGGAGGCGGCCGGGGGCCGGTCGCCTCCCGGCCGTCACTCCTGGCGTTCGGCCGCCAGGCGCTGGGAGATCGTCTGGTTGAGGCGCTGGAGGCCGCCGACGCCGAGCATGCCGATCTGGCCCTCCAGGTCGCGCAGCAGCGTGTCCTCGTTGGTGACGACCTCCGAGGACTGCATCAGCACGGTGCCCTGGCCGGTGAAGTCGAACTGGTGCTCCTCGCCGGAGGTCCCGCCGATCCCGAACAGGCCGCGCGCCATGCCGAGCACGCCGCGCATGTAGGAGTGGTCGTAGTGGTGGCACGGCGACGGGCAGTCGGCCCAGCCCAGCAGCGCCTGCGGGTCGACGCGGATCGGCGGCTCGACGAAGTGGACCGGGCCGTTGGAGGCGGCCACGAACCGGCCGGTGCCGATCAGGGTGAGGAACCCCGGGATGATCGACTGCTTGAGCTCCAGGCCCGGCTCGAACGCCAGCAGGTTGCCCGCGCGGATCGTCAGGTTGCCGTTGTCGAGGTCGAAGGAGTTGACGTCGAAGCCTCGGTCGGCCAGCACGAGCTTGCCCTGCCCCTGGGCGACGATCCAGTCGTGGGCGTACAGCGGGGAGTGGAAGTGGGCGCGCACCAGCTGGTCCAGCGGGCCCGCCGACAGGTTCTCGAAGTGGATGCGCCCGTAGTAGGCGATCATCTTGCCCTTCTGGGCGAACCACTGGCCGTCGAGGTCCACGCTGAAGGCGTAGGGGTTGACGTTGTCGTTGGACGGCAGCGTCGTCGCGTTGAACGTCGGGGTGCTCACGGTCAGATCTTCCTCTCACTGGCCTGCACGTAGACGACGCCCTGGCCGCTCAGCTGGAGCTGGAACGCCTCGCCCGAGCCGCGCCCGACCAGGTCCCGCAGGCCCACCGCCGTGGTGAGCTTGTTCTGCACCTGGCCGCGGTGGGCGACGTAGGCCTGCGGGTCCACGTGGACGGGCCGCTGCGGGGTGATGGGCAGCTCCATGACGCCGCCGTGCGACAGCAGCGCGCACGAGCCGTTGCCGGTGAGGGTGGTGGTGAACAGCCCCTGCCCGCTGACGGCGCCGCGCACGATGCCGCCGATGCCGCCCTGCTCGCCCATGAACATGGTGCCGACCTTCAGCGAGGCGTCGTGCACCAGGAGCCGGTCGGCCTCGACGTAGAGGGTGTCGCCGTGCAGGTCGACGACCTGCACGTGCAGCCCGGCGTGCCCGAACATCGCCGTGCCGTGCCCGGTGACGTGCATCATCACGGTGTGCTCGCCCGCCATCGCGCGGCCGATCGTGCCGGTGACGCCCTGCCCGGCCGTGGTGGTGGGCGCGAAGTTCACCCGGCCGGTGTAGGCGAGCATCGCGCCGCGCTTGCTGTAGACCTCCTGGCCCGGTGCGATCGGGACCTGGAGCATCTTCGAGTTGATCGACTGGTAACCGGGCATCAGATCTCCAGGATTCCGGTGCGTTCGGCGGGCTGCACGTAGACGATCCCGTGGCCCTGGTACCGGAACTGCACGCTCTCGCCCGACCCCTGGCCGAGCACGGTCCGCCAGTTCACGTCGGTGACCACGTCCTGCTGGAGCTGTCCCAGGTGGCCGACGTAGGCGTGCGGGTCGACGCACAGCGGCGTCTGGGGGGTGACCTCCAGGGCGATGGCCGGCCCGTGCGACAGGATCGCGGCGGTGCCGTGGCCCTGGACCTTGGTGGTGGCCAGTCCCTGGCCGGTGCCCATGCCGCGCAGGCCGACGAACTGCACGCCGGTCTGCAGCTGCCCGTCCAGGGCCAGCAGGCTCTCGGACTCGGCGAACAGGGTGTCGCCGTTCAGGGGCACCAGGGTGACCTCGGTGGCCTCACTAGCCAGGTAGACGGTGCCCTGGCCGCTGATCTCCATCAGCGTGATGCCCTCGCCCGCGATGCGGCGTTTGAGCGCGCCGCGCAGGCCCTCGCCACCGGTCATCCCCTGCCGTTTGAAAGTCATCTGGCCCTCGTAGGCGACCATGGAGCCGTTCAGCGCCCTGATCGTCTCGCCGGCCAGATCGACGGCCAGCATCTTGGAGCCGTTCAATCGAAATTGCGCCACGGTCCAGAAACATACCCGTCGATCATGACGGCGGTCCGGCGCGCCGCGCTGTCCGCCTCCCCCGTCCGTCGGAGAGGATGTCGACCATGTGGATCGCGTCCGAACGCCGCAGTGCCAGCCGTTGGATCGTGCCCGGGCTCATCCTGGTCACCGGCGTCGCCGTGGCCGCCGTGCTGGCGGTCGACGACCGGATGACGACCGGGCTGATCGCGGGCGGGGTGCTGGCGGGGTACGCGCTGCTGCTGAGCACCCGACGCAACGAGTCGGGCAGGTCGTCCGGCGGGGCCTACGGCGGGCACCGCTCGCGCGCCCAGCTGCGGGCCGCGGCGGTGACCGGGGACCTGGTGACGGTCGCGCTGGTCGGCGCGGTGGTGGTGGAGGCGCTGCGGGGCGGGGAGATCCTGCCGTACGCGTGGCCCGCGGCGCTGGCGGGCGTGGTGTACGGGGTCACCGCGCTGTTCGGTGACAGCGGTCTGTGACGATCATGACCGGACGCTGTCGAAACGGTCCCCGTTCCGGGGAACACCGTGTGAATTCCACCTGACGACGGCCTTCGTGCCGGATTTTTGGCGCATGATGCGGCTGTGTCAGCAGCCGTAGATGCCCTGGTTCCGGCGCGGGCGGCCTTCCGGCCGGTCGTCGATCTCGGCACCGGCGCGGTCGTGGCCGTCGAGGCGCACGCCGTTCCGCTGGACCCCCTCCCCGCCGACCCGGTCGCGCGGGACGTGCGGGCGGCGGTGGACGCCGCGCACGCGGCCGCCGACCTCGGCACCCGGCTGCCGGTGCAGATCGGGGTGCGCGCCGAGACCCTGGCGCAGGGCGATCCGGTGCTGGCCGAGCTCCACCAGGGGCTGACCGCGACGGGCCGCCGGCCGCACGAGGTGATCCTGTCGGCGGGCGGCGGGTTCCCGCCGGCGCTGCGGCTCCCGGTGACGGCGGCGCTGCACGGGCTGCGGCGCGCCGGCTACCTGGTGGCGCTGGACGGGGTCGGCGCGGTGCACGCCCCGCTGGACCTGCTGGTGGACGTGGTCCCCTACCTGGTGCGGCTGGACGGGGAGCTGGCGCGGCGGGCGGGGTCGGACCCGCGCCGGGCGGCGCTGGTGACGGCGGTGGCGGAGCTGGCCGGCCGGATCGGCGCGCACCTGCTGGCGCCCGGCCTGACCGCCGAGGAGCACGTGCTGCGCGCCCGCGACCTGGGGGTGCGGCTGGTGCAGGGCACGGCGCTGGCGCCGCCGGAGTGGCGGCCGGGGATGCCGGTGACCGTCCCGGTGGCGGCGCGGGAGGCGCCGCGCGGGCCGCGGCCGGAGACGACGCTCGGGCCGCGGGTGTCGGAGTTCACGCTCCCGGCGGTCACGATGCCCGACGACGCCACCGCCGAGGAGGTCCTGGCGGTGCTGACCGCCGAGGAGGGCGTGAGCGGCGTGGTGCTGGTGGACGAGCGGCGGCGGCCGGTCGCGACCGTGGACCGGAGCCGGTTCCTGCTGCGGCTGTCGGGGGCCTACGGGCACGCCCTGCACGCACACAAGCCCGCCGCGCGGCTGGCCGACCCGCCCCGGACGGTGCCGCACACCGTCCCGGCGATCGCGGCGCTGCGGGCGGCGGGCAGCTCGGCCGGCGGCGCCACGGGCGGGGAGGGCGACCGGGTCTACGACGACCTGGTGGTGACCGACGAGGTGGGCCGGTGCGCGGGGATCGTCCGGGTCGCCGACCTGATCCGGGGCCTGACCCGCTGAGAGGGCCGTGAGGCGATCAACGTCCGCCCGGCGATTCCGAGGTCGGGAACGCCCCGGAACGGCCGCCTGCGGCCACCTCCTGCGCGAGGATGGCCGCCTGGACGCGGCTGCGCAGCCCCAGCTTGGCCAGGATCCGGCTGACATGCGTCTTGGTGGTGGTCTCGGCCATGTCGAGGCGGCGCGCGATCTGCCCGTTGGACAGGCCCTCCCCCAGGCAGGCGAACACCTCGCGCTCGCGCGGGGTCAGCTCCGCCAGGCCGGGCGGGGCGGTGGGCGCGGTGGCGGGACGGCCCGCGAACTCGCCGATCAGGCGGCGGGTCACCTGCGGGGCGATCACCCCGTCCCCGGCCGCGACGGTGCGGACCGCCTCGACCAGGCGGTCGGCCTCGACGTCCTTGAGCAGGAACCCCGCCGCCCCGGCGCGCAGCGCCCCGAACACGTACTCGTCCACGTCGAAGGTGGTCAGCACCAGCACGTCGGCGACGCCCGCCAGCTCCCGGGTCGCGGAGATCCCGTCCAGGTTCGGCATGCGGATGTCCATCAGCACCACGTCGGGCCGCAGGTGCCGGGTCAGCGCGACGGCCTCCTCGCCGTCGGCGGCCTCGGCCACCACCTGGACGTCGGGGGCGGCGTTGAGGATCAGGACCAGCCCGGCCCGGACCGCGGCCTGGTCGTCGGCCACCAGCACCTTGATCATGCGCTCTCCGTCTCCCTCTCCGCCGGAGCCGGCACCGGCTCCACCGGCAGCTCCGCGCGCACCCGCCAGTGGTCGCCGTCGGGCCCCGCCGTGAACGTCCCGCCCAGCACCGACGCCCGTTCCCGCATCCCGATCAGCCCGGCGCCCGAGCCGGGCAGCCGGGCCCCGTCCCGCCCGAGCGGGCTGTCCACCGAGAGCGCGACCCGGTCGGGACGATACTCCAGCAGCACCCGGACGCGGCCGGGCCCGGCATGCTTGAGCGCGTTGGTCAGCGACTCCTGGACGATGCGGTAGGCCGCCAGCTCCACGGCGGCGGGCAGGTCCGGGGGCGTCCCCGCCACCTCCAGGCGGGCCGACAGGTCCGACCGCGCGGTGTGCGCGACCAGCCGTTCCAGCCCCGACAGGCGGGGCGCGGAGGGGGCGTCGGCGTCGGCCCCGTCGCCCTCCCGCAGCAGGGTGATCATGCGGCGCATCTCGGCGAGCCCCTGGACGCTGTTCTCCCGGATCACCTCCATGGCGCGGGTGACGCTCGCGCGGTCCATGTCGGGCAGCTTCAGCACCGCCGAGGAGTGCAGGGCCACGGCGCTGAGGTGGTTGGCGATGACGTCGTGCAGCTCGCGGGCCATGCGCGCGCGTTCGGCGTTGACGGCGCCGCGCCGGTCCAGCTCGGCCAGCCGCGCCACCTGCTGGGCGCGCAGCCGCTCGGCCCGCGCCCGGTCCCGGTGCTCCACCACGATCAGGCCGGTGAGCACCGGCGCGACCCAGGTGGTGCCCGCGACCGCGCCGACGATGACGGCCACCTTGTAGTCGCCGATGAGGGTCCAGCAGGTCGCCGCCGTCAGGACCACGCCCGCCAGGGTGCCCGCCAGCAGGCCCCGGTGCGCCCGGCGCGGGCCGTAGACGGTGGCCGCGTACAGGGCGTCGCTGTAGATGATCGCGCTGCCGAGGCTGGGGCCGATGTACAGATCCAGCAGGTTGGCGACGCTGGAGATCCCCAACCCGGTCGTCGGGGCGGTGCGCCGCAGCAGCATGCCGACGCACAGCCCGACCAGCGGGACCAGCCGGACCGGCAGGGGCGGCGCGTGGTCCCGGTCCCAGGTGACGTAGCCGGACGCGATCAGCAGCAGCACGCCGCCCACGCAGGCTCCGGCCGTCCACAGGGCGTCCTTGCCGGTGGTGAGGCGGCCGAGGGCCTCTCGGCGGATGGTGATGCGCACGGTCCCATCTCAGCATCCTCCGAACGCGCCACGCCTCCGCCGGGTGAAGGGGGGAGGCGTACATCGTTCGAAGGACCCCCGATCTCCACGCCGGGGACGATGTCCCGGCCGGGCCCGCGTCCGACCATGGAACCGACGGTCAAGACGAGGGAGAACACCGTGCTGCTCGGCGTCATCGCCGCCTGTGAGATCGGCTTCTGGGTCATCCTGTTCGCCGGGCTGGCGGTCCGCTACCTGCTGCGGCGGCCCCGGCTGGGCGGGTTCCTGCTGCTGTGCGTGCCGCTGGTGGACGTGGTACTGCTGACCGCGACGGTCCTCGACCTGCGCGGCGGCGCGACGGCGAACTTCACCCACGGCCTGTCGGCGGCCTACCTGGGGTACTCGGTGGCGTTCGGCCACTCCTGGGTCAGGTGGGCCGACGCCAGGTTCGCACACCGCTACGCGGGCGGCCCGCCGCCCACGCCCAAGCCGAAGTACGGCAGGGCCCGGATCCGCTACGAGTGGGTGGAGTTCGGCAAGGCGACGATCGCGTGGGCGATCGGCTGCGGCGTCCTGCTCGCCATGATCGTGATGGTGGGCGACCCGGAGCGCACCCGGGAGCTGATGGGCTGGGCGGTCCGCCTGACGGTGGTGCTGGCGATCTGGGCGATCTGGCCGGTCTCCTGGACGTTCTGGCCGTCCCGGTCCAAGGGGGACGAGCAGGCCCCTACCCCCGGACCGCCCGCGTCGCGACGGTGACGATCGGCAGGTCGAACTCCCCGTCGCGGGTCTCGGGGCGGGACTCCAGGTAGGCGCGGACCCGGCCGAGCAGGGCGGCGCGTTCGGCCTCCGCCAGGACCAGGACGTGGGAGTGGGTGCCGACGGTCGCGGTCATCGAGGCGGCCGTGCGGCGCTGGACGTGGGGGAACTCGGCCCGCTCCACCTCCGGGAACCAGCGGGTCGGCGGCAGGCCCCTGGGCCGCCACCGCTCGAACGAGACGCCGCTGCGGGCGACCTCCTCCATCCCGGCGACCCACGGCACGCGGTCGTCGTCCAGGTTCCACAGCCCGGCGAGCACCCCGCCCGGGGCGAGCACCCGGTGGATCTCGGGAAGGGCGCGGTCCGGATCGAACCAGTGCATCGCCTGCCCGACCAGGACCGCGTCCACCGCCCCGTCCGGAAGGGGGATCTCCTCCGCGGCGCCGGGCACGGCGGGGACGTCCGGGAGGCGGCGGCGCAGCTCGGCCAGCATCGCCGGGTCCGGTTCGACGGCGGTGACCAGCCCGGCGGGCGTCCCGCCGCGCAGCAGGACCCCGGTGAGCTTGCCGGTCCCGGCCCCGAGGTCGAGGACACGGCGGCCGGGGGCCGCCTCCAGGCACCAGCGCACGGCCGCCGCCGGGTAGTCGGGACGCTCCTCGGCGTACTGCGCCGCCCGTCCGCCGAACGACCCGGCCCGCCGCGCGACGATCTCCTCACCACGGTCCGGAAAGACGTTCTCCACCCCGCCACGGTAACCACGCGGCGGCCCGGACCCGGGCGACAGGAACGTCTTCCGCTCATGGTCGATAAACGTTACGTTTCCGGCAAATGCCCTCGTCTTCCCCTCGTCCCACGTTCTGGGGCACGCTCGGGCCGCCGGAACGGGCCGCGCTGCGCGAGCGCGGCCGGGACCAGAGCTTTCCGAGCCGTTCCGTGCTGGTCCACGAGGGCGACTCCTCCGACCATGTGATGATCATCATGGCCGGGTGGGCGAAGGTGTCCTCGGCGGCCTCCGACGGGCACGACGTCGTGCTCGCCGTGCGCGGCCCCGGCGATCTGGTGGCCGAGTCGGCGCTGCTGAGCGGGCGCCGCCGGTCGGCGACGATCACCGCGCTCGGCCCGGTCCTGGCGCTGGTGCTGACCGCCGAGCGGTTCGCGGCCTTCCTGGAGCGGTACCCGGCGGCTTGGCAGCGGGTCAGCGACACCTTCATCCGGCGTCTCGGGGACGCCGACCACCGCCTCCAAGCGCACGTGAGCGCGAGCGGCGGCCAACGGCTGGCGGCGCTGCTGGCCGACCTGGCCGAGCTGTCGGCCTACCACCGCCCGCCCGGCCCCAACGGCGCGATCGAGATCGGTCCCCCGCTGTCGCAGGAGGAGCTGGGCAGCTGGACCGACACCTCGCGGGAGACCGTCGCGCGTTCGCTGGCGGTGCTGCGCAGGCGCGGCCTGATCCACACCGGCTGGCGGCGCATCACCGTGCTGGACGTGGCGGGCCTGCGCACCTACGCCGCGTCCGACCTCGACTGACCCGGACGGGGCCGTCGTGGGCCGGGCGGCCGAGCTTCCCCTCTCGGCCGCCCGACTCCCCCAGCCTAACGCGCCGGGCGCCCGGCCGCCTTCCGGTGCCGGGGGAACGCGACGAGGCCGCGCCCCGGGCGGGGCGCGGCCTCGTGCGGCGTCGGGCGAGTGCCGGATCAGACGTTGAAGCCGAGGGCGCGCAGCTGGTCGCGGCCCTCGTCGGTGATCTTGTCGGGGCCCCACGGCGGCAGCCAGACCCAGTTGATCTTGACGTCCTGCACCAGGCCCTCCAGCGCGCTGTGCGCCTGGTCCTCGATCACGTCGGTGAGCGGGCAGGCGGCGCTGGTCAGGGTCATGTCCAGGGTCGCCACGCCGTCGCTGATGTCGACGCCGTAGACCAGGCCGAGATCGACGACGTTGATGCCGAGCTCGGGGTCGACGACGTCCTTGAGCGCCTCCAGGACCTCCTCCTCGGGCGTGGCGTCGTCCTCCAGGCCCGGGGTGGCGGCCGCGTCGGCCGTGACGGCCGTGTCGGCCGCCGGGGACTGCTGCTCGACCTGCTCGGTCTGCTCCTCCGCCTTCGCGGCGTCGGTGGCGGTGGTGTCGGTCATGATGCCTCTCCGAGAGCGCGGGCGGTCGCGTCCTTCCACGCCATCCAGGCGAGCAGGGCGCACTTGATCCGGGCGGGGTACTTGGAGACCCCGGCGAAGGCGACGGCGTCCTCCAGGACGTCCTCGTTCGGCTCGACGTCCTGGCCGCGTGACTGCATCAGCGCCAGGAACTCGTCGCCGACCTCCATCGCCTCCTTGACGGACTTGCCGATGACCAGGTCGGACATCACCGAGGCGCTGGCCTGGCTGATCGAGCAGCCCATGGCGTCGTACGAGACGTCGGCGACGGTGGCGTCCCGCCCCTCGCCCTCCAGGTGCACGCGCAGCGTCACCTCGTCGCCGCACGTCGGGTTGACGTGGTGCGCCTCGCCCTCGAACGGCTCCCGCAGCCCCTTGTTCAGGGGGTTGCGGTAATGATCCAGGATGACCTCCTGGTACATCGCCTCGAGCTGCATGGACTTCCTTTCTCACGCGGTCCCCCGAACTACAACCGGGGGGCCGCCCGGGCTGTTCCTCAGGCGGTGCCGAAGAACTTCTGGGCCTGGCGGACGCCGTCGGCGAGGGCGTCGATGTCGGCCAGGGTGTTGTGCACGTAGAAGCTGGCGCGGGTGGTCGCCGGGATGGAGTACCGGCGGCAGATCGGCCACGCGCAGTGGTGGCCGACCCGGACCTCCACGCCCAGCTCGTCCAGGACCTGCCCGACGTCGTGCGGGTGGATGTCGTCGACGGTGAACGACACCGCCCCGCCCCGCGCCTCGGTGGTGCCCGGACCGATGATCCGTACACCCGCGATGTCCGACAGCCGCTCCAGCGCGTACCCGGTCAGGTCCAGCTCGTGGTCGTGGACACGGTCCATGCCGATCTCCGACAGGTAGTCCACGGCCGCGCCGAGCCCGACGACCTGGGCGACGTTCGGGGAGCCCGCCTCGAACCGCTGCGGCGGCGGCATGAAGGTGGAGCCCTCCATCCGCACGACCTCGATCATCGAGCCGCCGGTGATGAACGGCGGCATCGCCTCCAGCAGCTCGCGGCGGCCCCACAGCACGCCGACGCCGGTCGGGCCGAGCATCTTGTGCCCCGAGAAGACCAGGAAGTCCACGCCGAGCGCGGTCACGTCGACCGGCATGTGCGGCACCGACTGCGCGGCGTCCACGATCACCAGCGCGCCGACCTCGCGGGCCCGCCGGGCGATCAGCTCGACCGGCGGGACGGTGCCCAGCACGTTGGACTGGTGGGTGAGCGCCACCAGCCTGGTGCGCTCGTTGACCAGCTCGTCCAGGCCGTCGAGGTCGAGGCGGCCGTCGTCGGTGAGGCCGAACCAGCGCAGCGTCGCGCCGGTGCGCTGGCACAGCTGCTGCCAGGGCACCAGGTTGGCGTGGTGCTCCATCTCGGTCACGACGATCTCGTCGCCGGGACCGACCCTGAAGCGCTCGGCCTCGGGGCCCGCGGTGGCGGCGTTGCTCATCGCGTACGCCACCAGGTTGATGCCCTCGGTCGCGTTCTTGGTGAACACGATCTCGCCGGGGACCGCCCCGACGAACGTGGCGATCCTCGTGCGGGCGCCCTCGAACGCGTCGGTGGCCTCCTCGGCCAGCAGGTGCGCCCCGCGGTGCACGGCAGCGTTGTGCCGTTCGTAGAACTCCCGCTCGGCGTCCAGCACCGCCCGCGGCTTCTGCGAGGTGGCGCCGGAGTCGAGGTAGATCAGCGGGCGGCCGCCACGGACGGTCCGCTGAAGGAGGGGGAAGTCCTTCTTGATCTCCTCGGGCAGCAAGGTCATCGGCTACACGCCCGCCTTCACGTACTTCTCGTAGCCCTCGTTCTCCAGCTCCTCGGCCAGCTCGGGGCCGCCCTGGGCCACCACGCGGCCGCCGGCGAACACGTGCACGAAGTCCGGCTTCACGTAGCGCAGGATGCGGGTGTAGTGCGTGATCAGCAGGACGCCGGTGTCGCCGGTGCCCGAGAACCGGTTGACGCCCTCGGAGACGACCTTCAGCGCGTCCACGTCCAGGCCGGAGTCGGTCTCGTCCAGCACCGCGATCTTCGGCTTGAGCATCTCCAGCTGGAGGATCTCGTGGCGCTTCTTCTCACCGCCGGAGAAGCCCTCGTTCAGGGAGCGCTGGGCGAACGCCGGGTCGATGGACAGCGCGTCCATCGCGGCCTTCATCTCCTTGGAGAACTCGCGCAGCTTCGGGGCCTCGCCGCGCACGGCGGTCACGGCCGAGCGCAGGAAGTTCGACACCGACACGCCCGGGACCTCGACGGGGTACTGCATCGCCAGGAACAGGCCGGCGCGGGCGCGCTCGTCGACGCTCATCTCCAGGACGTCCTCGCCGTCCAGGGTGACCGAGCCCGAGGTGATGGTGTACTTCGGGTGCCCGGCGATGGCGTAGGCGAGGGTGGACTTGCCGGAGCCGTTCGGCCCCATGATCGCGTGGGTCTCGCCCGCCTTCACGGTCAGGTCGACCCCGCGCAGGATCTCCTTGGTCTCTTCGCCGTCGCCGACGGAGACGTGGAGGTCGCGGATCTCAAGCGTGGCCATATCTGTAGCGCTCTCTCGTATGTCTCTCGGGTGTCAGTCTTCGGAGCCGAGCGAGACGTAGACGTCGCCGTCCTCGACCTTCACCCGGTAGGTGGCGACCGGCTGCGTCGCCGGCGGGTTGGTGGGCTTGCCCGTGCGCAGGTCGAAGCAGGACCCGTGCAGCCAGCACTCGATGGTGCCGTTGTAGATCTCGCCCTCGGACAGCGAGACCTCGGCGTGCGAGCAGATGTCGTTGACCGCGAACACGTCGTCGCCGGTGCGCACCAGCGCGACGGGGGTGTCGTCGACCTCCACGGCCAGCGCCCCCTCGGCGGGGATCTCGGCCAGCGGGCACACCTTCACGAACTCGCTCATCGGGCCAGCTCCGCCTCGATCGCCTCTTCGACCTTGACGCGCACGTCCTCGACCTCGATGCGCTCGATGAGCTGGCCGAGGAACCCGCGCACCACCATGCGCTTGGCCTCGTCGGCGGGGATGCCGCGGGCCTGCAGGTAGAACAGGTGGTCGTCGTCCAGGCGGCCGGACGCCGAGGCGTGGCCGGCGCCGGCGACCTCACCGGTCAGGATCTCCAGGTTCGGCACCGAGTCGACCCGCGTGCCGTCGGTGAGGACGAGGTTGCGGTTCAGCTCGTAGGTGTCGGTGCCCTCGGCCTCGGCGCGGATGATCACGTCGCCGATCCAGACCGCGTGGGCGTCCTGGTCCTGCAGCGCGCCCCGGTAGTCGACCCGGCTGCGGCAGTGGGGACCGGTGTGGTCCACCAGCAGGCGGTGCTCCAGGTGCTGGCCGCCGTCGGCGAAGTACACGCCGTACAGCTCGGCGTCGCCGCCGGGCGCGGTGTAGGCCACCGACGGGGAGATGCGCACCAGGTCGCCGCCCAGGCTGATGTTGTGCGACACGAAGCGCGCGTCGCGGCCCAGCCTCGCGTGCTGGTGGGACACGTGCACCGCGTCGTCGGCCCAGTCCTGGAGGCTGATCACCGACAGGGAGGCGCCGTCGCCGACGACGAACTCGACGTTGTCGGCGTAGGTCGCCGAGCCGCGGTGGCTCAGCACGACGGTGGCGCGGGCGTGCCGCTCCACCACGATCGTGGTGTGGCCGTAGGAGGCGCCCTCGACGGACTCGCCGCGGCGGCGGATCACGACCGGGGCCGCGACCTCGGTCTCCTTCGGCACCGTCACCACGACGGCCTCGGTGAACGCGCTCCACGCCTGCGCGCTGACGCGGTCGGCGGGCACGTAGGCCCGGCCGAGGCGCTCGTCGTCCCGGCCGACCGTCTCGACGGTCACCTCGCCCGGCGCGTCGACCTCGACGAGGATCTTGCCGTTGGCCTCTGCGGTGCCGTTGTGCAGGCCGCGCAGCCGGCGCAGCGGGGTGAACCGCCACTCCTCCTCGCGGCCGGTGGGCACCTCGAAGTCGGCCACCTCGTACGACGCCTTCTCGTGCAGCGTCGAAAGAGGCTTGGTCTCCAGCCCCATCAGCCGACGGCTCCTTCCATCTGCAGCTCGATGAGCCGGTTCAGCTCAAGGGCGTATTCCATGGGCAGCTCGCGAGCGATCGGCTCGACGAAGCCGCGGACGATCATCGCCATGGCCTCGTCCTCGTTGAGGCCGCGGCTCATCAGGTAGAACAGCTGGTCCTCCGACACCTTGGAGACGGTCGCCTCGTGGCCCATCTCCACGTCGTCCTCGCGGACGTCGACGTAGGGGTAGGTGTCGGACCGGCTGATCTGGTCGACCAGCAGGGCGTCGCACTTGACGGTGGACTTGGAGCCCGCCGCGCCCTCCTGGATCTGGATCAGACCCCGGTAGGAGGTGCGGCCGCCGCCGCGCGCCACCGACTTGGACACGATGGTCGAGGAGGTGTTGGGCGCCGCGTGCACCATCTTGGCGCCGGCGTCCTGGTGCTGGCCCTCGCCCGCGAACGCGATCGACAGCGTCTCGCCCTTGGCGTGCTCGCCCAGCAGGTACACCGCCGGGTACTTCATGGTGACCTTGGAGCCGATGTTGCCGTCGACCCACTCCATGGTCGCGCCCTCGTAGGCGACGGCGCGCTTGGTCACCAGGTTGTAGACGTTGTTCGACCAGTTCTGGATGGTCGTGTAGCGGACGCGGGCGTCCTTCTTCACGACGATCTCGACCACGGCCGAGTGCAGCGAGTCCGACTTGTAGATCGGCGCGGTACAGCCCTCGACGTAGTGCACGTACGAGCCCTCGTCGGCGATGATCAGGGTCCGCTCGAACTGGCCCATGTTCTCGGTGTTGATCCGGAAGTAGGCCTGGAGCGGGATCTCCACGTGGACGCCCGGCGGGACGTAGATGAACGAGCCGCCCGACCACACCGCGGTGTTCAGCGCGGCGAACTTGTTGTCGCCGACCGGGATCACCGTGCCGAAGTACTCCTGGAAGATCTCCGGGTAGTCGCGCAGGCCGGTGTCGGTGTCGACGAAGATGACGCCCTTCTCCTCGAGGTCCTCACGGATCTTGTGGTAGACGACCTCGGACTCGTACTGGGCGGCGACACCGGCGACCAGGCGCTGCTTCTCGGCCTCGGGGATGCCGAGCTTGTCGTAGGTGTTCTTGATGTCCTCGGGGAGTTCCTCCCAGGACGCCGCCTGCTTCTCCGTGGAGCGCACGAAGTACTTGATGTTCTCGAAGTCGATGTCCGACAGGTCCGAGCCCCAGGCGGGCATGGGCTTCTTGTCGAACAGCCGCAGCCCCTTGAGGCGCAGGTCGAGCATCCACTCAGGCTCGTTCTTCTTGGCCGAGATGTCGCGGACGACATCCTCGTTCAGGCCGCGCTTGGCCGAGGCACCCGCGGTGTCGGGGTCGGCCCAGCCGAACTTGTACCTGTCGAGCCCTTCCAGCTCAGGGTGGGCTGCAGTAGTCATAGGGAGGTCCTCCCGGACTCCTCGTCATCAGTGTTCTGACCGTCGGCCGCGTGCCCCTCGCACAGGGAACGCGAGCTGACGTGGGTGGTGCAGATGCCGTCGCCGTGCGCGATCGTGGCCAGCCGCTGGACGGGGAGTCCCAGCAGCCGGCTGAACGCCTCGGTCTCGGCCTCGCACAGCTGCGGGAACTCCGCGGCCACGTGCGCGACCGGGCAGTGGTGCTGGCACAGCTGTTCGCCGCCGCCCGGCTGGGGGGCCTTGGCGGCGGCGGCCGCGTAGCCGTCGCCGGACAGGGCCTCGGCCAGGGTACGGACCCGCTGGTGGGGCGGGGCCGCCTGGACGACCGGATGGTAGCGGCGTTCGAGGTCGGCGATCTGGCGCCGGGCGAACTCGGCGACCGCCTGCTCCCCTGCCGTCTCGGCCAGGAAGCGCAGGGCGCTGGTCGCCAGGTCGTCGTAGGCGTGCACGAAGGCGCTGCGCCCGGCGTCGGTGATGGCGAACCACTTGGCCGGACGGCCTCGGCCCCGCTGGGCCTGCGGCCGGGCCCGTCGCACCTCGATCATGCCCTCGGCGAGCAGGGCGTCCAGGTGGCGGCGGATCGCGGCGGGGGTCAGCCCGACGCGGTCGCCCAGCGCGGAGGCGGTGATCGGACCGTGTTCGAGAATGAGCCGGGCCACGCGCGCGCGGGTGTCCCGCTCGCCCTGGCCGGCGACCGACGGCAGGCCGACCGGCCGCGCGGGGGCGGCGGTGGCACGCGTCGGATTCTCGCTCACGTTTTTCACAACATCAGTGTGCCGTAATTCCTTCCCGGCCACCAACCGAATGACGATGTCGTACCTCACGCAGGTAAGCCTTACCTAACCTGCGGTTTCGTCTCCCCCGAAGCGTCAACGGCGCCGTTTCCCATCCCATTCCGGGCACCGTGCCAGCGCATCCACACATACACCGGAATTCCCGCCAGCAACAGCAGCACCCCCTGGTACACCGCCGCGTATCCGGCCCCGGCGACCAGCCAGAACGTGAACGCCACCGCGACCAGCGTGACGGCCAGATCGCGGCCGAGCCGGGCGGGCGCCACCGGCGTCCCCCGCGGCTCCCGGTCGGTCAGCAGCCACAGCAGTTGCGCCGCGGCCGAGAACACGTACGGGATCGCGGCGGTGAACGTGGTCAGCAGCGCCAGCGCGGTGAACGCGGCCCGCAGCCCGCCGGTGTAGTTGGCGAGCGTGATCAGCGAGGCCAGGGCCCCGGAGGCCACCACCCCGATCCACGGCACGCCGCGGCCGTTGCGGCGGGCGAACACCGCCGGGAACAGCCCGTCGCGCGCGGCGGCGTAGGGCATCTGCGCGCTGATCAGGGTCCAGCCGACCAGGGTGCCCGCGCCGGAGACCACGGCGGCGGCCGCCATCAGCATCCCGGCGGCCTCTCCCCCGCCGGGGATCCCCCCGCCGAAGATGGCGCGGACGGCGTCGGCGTAGGGCGCGGTGGAGTGCACCAGCCGCTCGTGCGGCACCAGCCCGAACACCGCGACGGTGCCGAGCAGGTAGACCAGCGCGGCGGCCAGGGTGCCCGCGACGGTGGCGCGCATGATGGTGCGGCGCGGGTTCTCGACCTCCCCGGCGGCGACGGCGGCCGACTCCACGCCGAGGAAGCTGAACATCAGCACCGCGCCCGCCGCGGTCAGCGCGCCGACCGCCGAGCCGCCCTGCCCGGTCGTGAACGGCCCGAAGTTGTCGGCCCGGACGAAGAACAGCCCGACGACGGCGACCAGCACCAGCGGCACGAACTTCAGGACGGTGGTGACGACGGCGACCGCGCCCGCGCCGCGCGCCCCGGCCAGGTTGCACACGACCGCCAGCCACAGCGCGCCGACGGTGACGGCCAGGGCGGGGCCGGTGCCGCGCAGCGGGACCAGCACGTTCACATAGCCCGCCCAGGCCACGACCAGGGCGGCGTTGCTGGCCCACGCGGTGATCCAGTACGACCAGGCGGTGAGGAACCCGGCGAGCTCGCCGAACGCCTCGCGCGCGTAGACGTAGGGGCCGCCGGTGTGCGGCATCCGCTGACCGAGCCACCCGAACACCACCGCCAGCAGCAGCGAGCACACGCTGACCACGGCGAACGCCAGGATGCCGACGGTGCCGTACCCGGCGACGGCGGCGGGCAGCTGGAAGACGCCGACCCCGATGACGTTGCCCATCACCAGGGCGGTGGCGGCGAGCGGCCCGAGCCCTCCGCGCCGCGCGGCGCGGGCCCCGGGCCGGTCTCCGCCGGCGGGTCCGGTGTCAGCGGGTGCGGCCACGGACGCTTCCGCGTGGCAGCACCACGACGGGGCAGGGCGCGGCGCGCAGGATCTTGCCGGAGCTCTCGCCCAGGAACACCTTGCGCAGCGGGCCCTGGTGGCTGGACATCAGCGCCAGCACCTCGCCGGGCCGCATGTCGACGGTGCCGAGGGTCTTGGCGATCCCGGCGCCCTGCACGGCCTCGGTGGTCACCTCCATGTGCGGGGCGAGCAGCCCGGCGGCGTGCGCCAGATCCTTCTCGGCCTGCTCGTACTGGCGCTGCACGACGTCGTCGGCGCCGAGGAAGCGGGCGGGCAGGCCCGGCGGGCGCAGCACCAGGGTGACCAGCCGCACCGGTAGCCCCAGCGAGGTGGCGATGCGGGCCGCCACCTGGAGCGGCGCCTCGACGTCGCGGCGGCGCCAGTAGGCGACGGTGAGCCGTTCGAACGCGCCGGGCGCGCTGTCGGCGTAGCCGCGCGGGGCGAGCATGACCGGCACCGGCGAGCCGTGCAGCAGCTGGTCGGCGGTGCTGCCGATGGCGATGCGGTCGCGGCGTCCGCGCGGCGCGGAGCCGATGACGATCAGGTCGGCCTCGACCTGCCTCGCCACGTCGATCAGGCCGCGCCCGCTGCCCCGGTGGGCGTGCATCCGGAACTCGACGTCCTTCCCGGGGACCTTCAGCCCGGCGATCCGCTCCTCCGCCTGCCGGAGCGCGGCGGCGGACTGCTCGCGCAGGTAGGCCACCCACTCGGTGTCCACGGCGCCGGGGCCGCGCGAGGGCCAGGCGGGCGGGTGGACGTTGGCGACGGTCAGCGGCACCTTCGCGGCGCGCGCGACGAGGCTCGCCAGCGCGAGGGCGTCGTCGCCGCGGTCGTCGGGCGAGTAGCCGACGAGGACGCGCAGGTCGCTCATGACACCTCCTTGGCGGTGGACGCGGTCCGCCCCAGCACGGAGTGGCGGCGGCCGTAGGCGAAGTAGACGGCGAGCCCGAACGCCGTCCAGATGAGGAAGACGACCCAGGTGATGCCGTCCAGGCCCACCATGAGGCCGATGCAGAACAGCACGCCGAGGACCGGGGTGAGCGGGAACAGCGGGACGCGGAAGCTGCGTTCGAGGTCGGGGCTGGTGCGGCGCAGCACGATGACGCCGACGTTGACCAGCGCGAACGCGAACAGGGTGCCGATGCTGGTGGCCTCGGCGAGCTGGCCCAGCGGGACGACGGCCGCCAGCAGCGCCACGAACGTCGACACGATGACGGTGTTGGCGACCGGGACCGAGCCGCGGCTGACCCTCTGGAACACCCGGGGCACCAGGCCGTCGCGGGACATGGCGAACAGGATGCGGGTCTGCCCATACAGCACCGTCAGCACCACGGTGCCCATGGAGATCACCACGCCGAACGACAGGACCAGCGCGGGCCAGGTGGTGCCGCCGGTGGCGGCGTTCAGCACGTCGGCCAGGGAGGTCTCGGAGTCGAACTCCCGCCAGGCCAGCGCGCCGACCGCCGCCAGGCCGACGACGACGTAGACGGCGGTGACGATGGCCAGCGACAGCAGGATCGCCAGCGGCAGGTCCCGCTTGGGGTTCTTGGCCTCCTCCCCGGCGGTGGAGGCGGCGTCGAAGCCGATGTAGGAGAAGAACACCTTCGATCCGGCGGCGGCGATCCCGGCCGCGCCCATCGGCGCGAAGTCGGCGAAGTTGCCGGTGCGGAACGCGGTGAAGGCGATCACGCAGAAGAACGCCAGCACCGCGACCTTCAGGAACACCATGATCGTGTTGGCGGTGGCCGACTCGGACGCGCCGCGCAGCAGCAGCAGGGTGACCAGGAAGACGATCAGGACGGCGGGCAGGTTGACCATGCCGCCCTCGCTGCCCGGCGAGGCGCTGATCGCGGCGGGCAGCCGGGAGCCGAACGCCGACTCCAGGAAGCTGTTGAGGTAGCCGCCCCAGCTGGAGGCGACCGCCGACACCGACACCGCGTACTCCAGCAGCAGGCACCAGCCGCAGACCCAGGCGACCAGCTCGCCCATGGTGGCGTAGGCGTAGGAGTAGGACGAGCCCGACACCGGGATGGTCCCGGCCAGCTCGGCGTAGGACAGCGCTGAGAACAGGGCGGTGACCGCGGCCAGCACGAAGCCCAGCACGGCCGCCGGCCCCGCCACCGGGACCGCCTCGCCCAGCACGAAGAAGATGCCGGTGCCCAGGGTGGCGCCGACGCTGAACAGCGTGAGCTGGAGCAGGCCCATCGTCCGCTTCAGCTCGCCGCCCTCGCCGTGACCGCCCTCGGCGGCGATCCGCTCGGCCGGTTTCCTCCGGGTCAGGCTTTGCAGCAGTGACACCGATGACGAGCCTGCCTGCACGGCTGTTACCCCGTTTCCGTTGGTGGGTTCGGTTGTGGCGGGTCCCTGGGCTCCGCCGGAGACGGCGGCGACCGGCGGGCGGAGGCCCTGCGGGTCCGCGCGCCGGTCGGCGTTCCCAGTTTCCCAGCACCGCCTACCCGCTTCCGTCCCGATGACGCAGGTCAGTGAGGATTCGGAGGAAGATCACAGAGTGCTGGCCAGCGGCCAGGTCGCGTTCGGGGTGACGATCGTGCCGGCCTCGCCCTCCAGGATCCGGTGGCACTGGTCCAGCCGCCCGATCGCGGCCATGTCGCCGGTGCGCTCCACGAACCCGGCCACCGCCTCGACCTTGGGGCCCATCGACCCGGCCGGGAAGTCCTCCGAGCGCAGCTCCCAGGGCGTGGTGTGGAAGATCTCCTCCTGCTGCGGGGTGCCGAAGTGCCGCATCACGCGCGGCACGTCGGTGAGGATGAGGAAGGCGTCCGCCTCCAGGGTCTCGGCCAGCATCGACGCGGTCAGGTCCTTGTCGATCACCGCCTCGACGCCCTCCAGCTGCCCCCGGTCGTTGCGGACGACGGGGACGCCGCCGCCGCCCGCGCAGACCACGACGGTGCCGTTGCGGACCAGCGTGCGGATCAGCCGGGTCTCGATGACCCGCTGCGGCGCGGGCGAGGGCACCACCCGCCGCCAGTGGTCGCCGTCGGGCTTGACGGTCCAGCCGTACTCCCGGGCGTACTTCTCGGCCTCCTCCCGGGTGTAGACCTGGCCGACGAACTTGGTCGGCTCGTCGAAGGCCGGGTCCACCGCCGACACCAGCGTCTGGTTGATCATCGCCATGACCTGGCGGCCGGGCAGGGCGTTCTGCAGGGCCTGGAGCATCCAGTACCCGATCATGCCCTGGGTCTCGGCGCCGATGGTGTCCAGCGGGTAGGGCCGGGACAGGTTGGGGTCGTTGACGCTCTCCAGGGCCAGCACCCCGACCTGCGGGCCGTTGCCGTGCGTGATGATCAGTTCGTGCCGTTCGGCCAGCGGCGCCAGCGACTTGACGGCCGTCGCCACGTTGGTCCGCTGGGTGAGGGCGTCGGGCCGTTCGCCGCGCCGCATCAGCGCGTTGCCGCCGAGCGCCACTACGACGCGCATGTGTCTCGTCCCCCCGGTTCGTGTCGCCGTGCGCGCGCTCAGCCGAGCGTGGCGACCATGACGGCCTTGATGGTGTGCACGCGGTTCTCGGCCTCGTCGAAGACGATCGAGGCGTCGGACTCGAAGACCTCGTCGGTGACCTCCAGGGCCTCCATGCCGGTCTTCTGGTAGATGTCCTCGCCGACGGCGGTGTGGCGGTCGTGGAACGCCGGCAGGCAGTGCATGAACTTCGCGTCCGGGTTGCCGGTGGCCTTCATGACGTCGGCGTTGACCTGGTAGGGCCGCAGCAGGCGGATGCGCTCGTCCCAGACCTCCTTGGGCTCCCCCATGGAGACCCACACGTCGGTGAGCACGAAGTCGGCCCCCTGGACGCCCTCGGTGACGTCCTCGGTGATGGTGATGGTCGCGCCGGTCCGGTGGGCGACCTCCCGGGCGGGCTTGACGACCATGTCCGCGTCGGGCCACAGCGATCTCGGCGCCACGATCCGCACGTTCATGCCGAGCAGCGCGCCCATCGCCACGTAGGAGTGGCCCATGTTGTTGCGGGCGTCGCCGAGGTAGGCGAACGTGATCTGGTTGAACGGGCGGTCGCGGTGCTCGCGCATGGTGAGCGCGTCGGCGAGCATCTGGGTGGGGTGCCACTCGTCGGTCAGGCCGTTCCAGACCGGCACGCCCGCGTGCTCGGCCAGCTCCTCCACCAGCCGCTGCTCGGAGCCCCGGTACTCGATGCCGTCGAACATGCGGCCCAGCACGCGCGCGGTGTCCTTCATCGACTCCTTGTGGCCGATCTGCGAGCCGCCGGGGTCGAGGTAGGTGACGTGGGCGCCCTGGTCGTGGGCGGCGACCTCGAACGCGCAGCGGGTGCGGGTGGAGGTCTTCTCGAAGATCAGGGCGATGTTCCTGCCCCGCAGGTGCTGCCGCTCGGTGCCGGTGTACTTGGCGCGCTTCAGGTCCGCGGCCAGGTCGATCAGGAAGCGGAACTCCCTGGGGGTGAAGTCCAGCTCCTTGAGGAAGCTGCGGCCGCGCAGGTTGAACGCCATGGTCGTCTCGTCTCCTTGGAAGTCGTCGCGGGCGCCGGTCCGGGGCGGCCGGTCAGGCGTCCCGCTCCAGCGGGCAGCTCATGCAGCGGGGCCCGCCGCGGCCGCGGCCGAGCTCGCTGCCCCGGATGGTCAGCACCTCGACGCCGTTGGCGCGCAGGTGGTTGTTGGTGGTGGTGTTGCGCTCGTAGGCGATGACGACGCCGGGCTCGACGGCCAGCACGTTGGAGCCGTCGTCCCACTGCTCGCGCTCGGCGGCGAACACGTCCTGGGTGGCGGTGAGGACCCTGATGTCGTCCAGGTCCAGGGCCGCCGCGATCGCCCGGTGCATGTCCTCGGGGGCGTGGTCGGTGAGCTTCAGCTCCTTCTCGTTGTCGCCGGGCTCGACGGTGAACGACGGGAGCATGCCCATGCCGGCGTACTTGGTGAACGTGCCGTGGTCGACCATGGTCATCACGGTGTCCAGGTGCATGAACGCGCGCTTCTGCGGCATCCGCAGCGCCACGATCCGCCGGGCCGAGCCCTGCGCGAACAGCGACTTGGCCAGCATCTCCACCGCCTGGGGCTGGGTGCGCTCGCTCATGCCGACCAGCACCGCGCCCTTGCCGATGACGAGCACGTCGCCGCCCTCGATGGTGGCGGGGGCCATGGCGGTGCCCTGGTTCCAGACGTTGAAGCCGCCGGAGTCGGGGGCGTCGTAGCCGTCGGCGAACAGCGGGTGCCACCGGTAGACGGCCTCGTAGTTCACGGTCTCGCGCATGCGGGCCTTCTTGCGCATGGCGTTGACCGACACCCCGTCGTAGATCCAGCAGGAGGTGTCCCGGGTGAACAGGTGGTTGGGCAGCGGCGGCAGGACGAAGTCGTCGAGGCCGAGGGAGTGGAAGGCGATCGACTTGGGCTCCTCCATGCGCTCCAGCAGCTCGCGCTTGGTGATGCCGCCGATCAGGAACGACCCCAGCTCCTCGCGCTGCATGGCGTCGAAGGCGTTGCGGATCGCGTCGGTGGCCAGCGGGCCGAACCACTTGGGGTCGACCGCGTGGTCGAGGATGTGCTTCTTGGCCTCGGGGATCTCGATGGTCTCGCGCAGCAGGTCCAGCAGCAGGTGGACCCGCACGCCGCGGTCGCGCAGGACCCGCTGGAACTCCTCGTGCTCCTCCCCGGCCCGCTGCACCCACAGCACGTCGTCGAACAGCAGGTCGGCGGCGTTGGACGGGGTGAGCCGCTTCAGGGACAGCTCCGGCCTGTGCAGCAGGACCTGGCGCAGTCGGCCGACCTCGGA
This sequence comes from Actinomadura kijaniata NBRC 14229, assembly GCF_001552175.1. Taxonomy (GTDB): domain Bacteria; phylum Actinomycetota; class Actinomycetes; order Streptosporangiales; family Streptosporangiaceae; genus Spirillospora; species Spirillospora kijaniata. The sequence goes on along the minus strand of NZ_BCQR01000008.1, from coordinate 18,859 downwards.
GTCGACATGGAAGGACATGGCCTACCTCCTCGTAGGGCAGTGGGTGGTGCGGCGGTGGGCGGGGCGGCGGTGGGCGGGGCGGCGGCCGGGCGGCGCGGGCGTCTCAGCCGCCGGGTCCGGCGGGCAGGGCGGGCTGCCGGTCGCGGCTGCCGTACTCGCCGCGCCTGGCCTTGGCCCAGATGAAGACCGGGACGCCGACCAGCATCGCGAGGATGCCGAGCATGACGGCCTGCTCGCCGGAGGCGTAGACGATGGCGAAGGAGAAGACCAGGGCGACGACCGCCACCGTCAGGTCCTTGGCCATCCGCGCCCGGCTGACCGTGCGGCCCCCGGTGACCAGCCAGAACAGCTGGGCGGCGGCGGAGAAGAAGTACGGGATCGCGGTGGTGAAGGACGCGAACAGCAGGATCGTGTTGAAGGTGTTCTCCGACAGGTAGGCGAACACCAGCATCAGCGTGGTCAGCACCGCGCCGACCAGGATCCCGGTGACCGGCGCCCCCCGCCGGGACAGGCGGGCGAAGGCGGCGGGGAACAGGCCGTCGCGGGCGGCGGCCATCGGCATCTCGGCGACGAGCATGGTCCAGCCGTTGAGGGCGCCGATGCCGGAGATGATCGCGCAGACGGCCATGGCGTGGCCGGTCCAGGTCCCGCCGAACATGTTGTTCAGCGAGTCGGCGAACGGGGCGGTGGACCTGGCCAGCTCGCCGTGCGGCACCGTGCCGAAGACCGCCACGGTGGCGAGGATGTACAGGATCCCGCAGGCGAGCACGCCGGAGACGCTGGCCCGGCCGACGTTCTTCGCGGGGTCCTTGACGCGCTCGGCGACGATCGTCACCGACTCCATGCCGGAGTAGATGAACAGGATGAGGCCGAGGGCGAGGGCGACGGCGCTCCAGGCCGAGCCGCCGGTGGCGTTGAACGGGCCGAAGTTCTCGGACCGGACGAAGAACAGGCCGACGATGGCGACGAAGATGAGCGGCACGAACTTCAGCACGGTGGTGACGGTCTGGAACAGCCCGATGTTCCGCACGCCGGTGAGGTTGATCAGCACGGGAATCCAGACGCCGACCAGGCCGATGGCCGTTTTCCCGGCGGTGCTGTCCCAGTGCAGGAAATGGTTGACGTAGCCGACCCAGGCGACCGCGATTCCCGCGTTGCCGCCCCAGGCGGTCAGCCAGAACGACCAGGCGCTCCAGAAACCCATGAATTCGCCGAACGCGTTGCGGGCGTAGGCGTAGGGGCCGCCGGACGTCGGAATGCGCGCGCCCAGTTTCCCGAAGACCAGCGCCAGCGCGATGGCGCCGAGGGTGGTGCCGACCATCACCGGGAAGCTGATGGTGCCGATCGCCGCGAGCGAGGCCGGCAGCAGGAAGATGCCGGTGCCCACGATGTTGCCCACCACCAGGGCGGTGGACTGGGGGAGCCCCAGTTTCCCCGCGGCGCCCAGGTCGGTGTCGGCCCGGGGACGCGGATCGCCCGTCCGCGTCCGGCCCTTGGCGTGCCGGGGCACCGTGTGAGGCCTTCCCATTCTCGTCCCCCCGACCGAGTGTGAAGCCCGTGAAGCATCGCCGAGCGGCGCGCGACATGCAGGGAATTCCCCTGCGGCTTTCCGCCGAAACTTGATCCACCGACGACCGCGCCGCACCGATTCGCGAAGTTCGCCCGAATAGTTTTCGCCTTTCCTTCGCGCCTGGCGGGGACTTGGCGCGCACTTGGCGGGAATTTGCTTCCGGGATTATTCGGCGACGCGAAAAAGGCGGTGGACCCGAGGGGTCCACCGCCCGGTCCGGGTCCTGCGGGGTCAGGGGCGCAGCAGCACGTGCGGGGCGCGGCGGGCCGGCTCCCCGCCGTCCCGGCGCGCGGTCGCGACCGCGAAGGCGGCGAAGGAGACCGCCAGCAGCACGCCGACCAGCACGACCGGCAGCAGGGAGCGGCGCGCGGGCAGGCCGAGCGCGCCGGCCTCGTGGCCCCCGAACGCCGACAGGCGGCGGGCGTACTCGGGGTCCTCGGCGGCGACCCGCCGGGCGATCTCGTCCAGGGTCCGCCTCTCGGCCCGCGACAGCGCCATCGGTCCCCCCGCGCTCGACGACTCGTGCGGAAACGGTTTAACCGATTTGATGCTGACTGTCCAGTTTCTTGACCGGATCCTTGCCATGCGGCCGGGCGGGCGCCGGCCGAACACCGGCCGCCGGGGGCCGGGGCGCCCCACCCGGGGCCTGCGGGGAGGGTCTGCGCTGATCCCCCGCCACCCCGGCCTAAACTCGACTCCATGACACCCCCCGAGGACAGCGCCGTCGCACTCGACGCGTTGGTCAAGCGTTACGGAGCGACCACCGCCGTGGACGGGCTGTCGCTGACCGCCGGGCGGGAACGGGTGACCGCGCTGCTCGGCCCCAACGGGGCGGGCAAGACCACCACGATCGAGATCTGCGAGGGCTTCCGGCGCGCCGACGGCGGCACCGTCCGCGTGCTCGGCCTCGACCCGGTCGCCGACGCCCGCGCGCTGAAGCCCAGGGTCGGCGTCATGCCGCAGTCGGGCGGCGTGCCCGGCACCGCCCGGGCGGGCGAGTTCCTGAGGCTGGTGGCCTCCCTGCACGCCCGTCCGCTGGACCCGGCGGCGCTGCTGGACCGGCTCGGGCTGGCCGAGCACGCGCGCACGCCGTTCCGGCGGCTGTCGGGCGGGCAGCAGCAGCGGCTGTCGCTGGCCGTCGCCCTCGTCGGGCGGCCCGAGCTGGTGTTCCTGGACGAGCCGACCACCGGGCTGGACCCGCAGGCCCGGCACGCCACCTGGGAGCTGGTGGAGGAGCTGCGCGCCGCCGGGGTGTCGGTGGTGCTCACCACCCACCACATGGAGGAGGCCGAACGGCTCGCCGACCACGTCGTGATCGTCGATCACGGCCGGGTGGTGGCCGAGGGCTCCCCCGCCGAGCTCACCGGCGCCGAACGCCAGCTGCGCTTCCGCGCCCGGCCCGGCCTCGGCCTGGACGAGCTGCTGGCCGCGCTCCCGGCGGGCAGCGCCGCCAAGGAGTCCCCGGCCGGGCACTACCTGGTCGAGGGCGACGTGCGGCCCGAGCTGCTGGCCACCGTCACCGCCTGGTGCGCCTCGCACGGCGTGCTCACCGAGGACCTGCGGATCGAGCGGCGCACCCTGGAGGACGTCTTCCTGGAACTCACCGGACGGGAGCTTCGCTCGTGACCGCCTCCTCCCCCGCCCCCCGGCTGGACCTGACCCCCGCCCCGGGCGCGGCGCCGCCGGCGAAGATGATCGCGGCGCAGACCCGGTACGAGCTGGTGGCGCTGCTGCGCAACGGCGAGCAGCTGCTCCTGACGCTCATCATTCCGGTGGTGCTGCTCACCCTGTTCTCGGCGACCTCGCTGCTGGACCTCGGGCCCGGGAAGCGCGTGGACTTCCTCGCCCCGGGCGTGCTGGCCCTGGCCGTGATGTCCACCGCGTTCACCGGGCAGGCCATCGGCACCGGCTTCGAGCGCCGCTACGGGGTGCTCAAGCGTCTGGGAGCCACCCCCCTGCCGCGGTCCGGCCTGATCCTCGCCAAGACCCTCACGGTCGTGCTGGTGGAGGCGTTGCAGGCCGTGGTGATCTGCGCGGTGGCGCTGGCGCTCGGCTGGAGCCCGCACGGCGACCCGCTGTCGGTGCTGGCGCTGCTGCTGGCCGGGACGGCCGCGTTCAGCGGGTTCGGGCTGCTGATGGCCGGGACGCTGCGCGCCGAGGCGACCCTGGCCGCCGCCAACCTGGTCTACGTCCTGCTGCTGGCGGTCGGCGGCGTGATATTCCCTTTGGACAAGTTTCCCGCCCCGGTACGCTCCGCCCTGGAGCTGCTGCCGATCTCGGCGCTGGCCGACGGGCTGCGGCAGGTCCTCCAGCACGGCGCGGCCCTGCCCGGCAAGCCGCTGCTGGTGCTGGCCGTCTGGGCGGTCGCCGGACTGGTGCTGGCCGCCCGCTTCTTCAGGTGGGAGTGACCCTTGGCCCTCGCTCAGGCCCCCGGTTCGTTCGGTGACGCGGGGCGGCCGCGCCGCGCCGTCACCCTGTCGCTGGGGTCGGTGCCGCCCCCGGCGCTGATCCTGCTCGGCATCCTGTCGGTGCAGCTCGGCGCGGGCGTCGCCAAGCACCTGTTCGACCGGCTGCCGCCCACCGGCGTGGTGACGCTGCGGCTGCTGACCTCGGCGATCGTGCTGGCGTTCATCGCCCGCCGGGCGCTGCGGACGGTGCTGCGCGACCACTCGCCGCGCTCGCTGGCGGTGGCGGCCGGGCTGGGCGTGGTCCTGGCGGGCATGAACCTGTCCATCTACCTGTCGTTCTCCCGGATCCCGCTGGGCGTCGCGGTGACGATCGAGTTCCTCGGCCCCCTGGCGGTGTCGATCATCGGTTCGCGCCGCCCCCGCGACCTGGCGTGGGCGGCGCTGGCGGGCGCCGGGGTGCTGATGCTGGCCCGGGGCGGCGGCGACCTGGACCTGGTCGGCGTCGGCCTGGCGGCGCTGGCCGGGGTCGGCTGGGCCGCCTACATCCTGCTGACCGCCGCGACCGGCAAGAGCTTCTCCGGCTCCACCGGCCTGGCGCTGGCCAGCCTGGTCGCCGGGGTGGTGCTGCTGCCGGTGGGCGTGGCCGGCGGCGGGGCCGGGCTGCTGGACCCCCAGGTCCTGCTGCTCGGCCTGGGCATCGGCCTGCTGTCGTCGGTGATCCCCTACTCGCTGGAGATGGAGGCGCTGCGGCGCATGCCCGCCCGCGTGTTCGGCATCCTGATGAGCCTGGAGCCCGCCGTGGCCGCGCTGATCGGCCTCCTGCTGCTGAACGAGGTGCTGTCGGGCCGCCAGTGGGTCGCGGTCGTGTGCGTCATGGTCGCCTGCGCCGGGGTGACGCTCAGCGCCAAGCAGCCGCCCGGGGCCCCCGAGGTGTGACCGGGCCTCCGCGGCGCCGGGCGCGGTGCGAGGTGGCGACCGCACCTTCGGGCGTGGAAGGATCGAACGCGTTGCGAGACCAGGGCCAGTGGACGATGCGGGGAGGGGACGCGCCGTGACCGGAACGTTCGAGGACCAGGGGCTGCCGCCCGAGTACTTCGAGGCGGGCGCGCCGTCGTTCGTGGACTTCCTGCGCGTCCACTCGCCGGACCTGCTGCCCGTCAACCGCCTCCCCGAGCGCGAGCTGACGATGGAGCTGCCGCACGGCACCACCATCCTGGCGCTGACCTACCCGGGCGGGGTCATGATGGCCGGGGACCGGCGCGCCACCCAGGGCAACCGGATCGCCTACCGGGAGCTGGACAAGGTCGCCCGCGGCGACGAGTACTCGGCGGTCGCGTTCGCCGGGACGGTCGGGCTGGCGATGGAGATGGTCCGGCTGTTCCAGGTCGAGCTGGAGCACTACGAGAAGATGGAGTCCGCGCCGCTGTCGCTGCCCGGCAAGGCCCGCCGCCTCGGCGCGGTCGTGCAGGCCAACCTGGGCGCGGCGCTGCAGGGCCTCGCCGTGGTGCCGATGCTGGCGGGCTACGACCCGGACGAGGGCGCCGGCCGGATCTACGGCTACGACATCACCGGCGCGCCGCAGGAGGTGCGCCGCTTCCACGCCGACGGGTCGGGCTCGCCGTGGGCGAACGGCGCGTTGAAGAAGCTCTACCGCGACGACCTCACCGAGCGCGAGGCCGCGGCGGTCTGCGTGCACGCCCTGTACGACGCCGCCGACGACGACTCGGCGACCGGCGGCCCCGACCGGACCCGCCGGATCTACCCGACGATCGCGGTGGTGGACGCCGACGGCTTCCGCCTCCTGTCCGAGGACGAGGTCCAGGGGATCGTGGAGGAGGTCGTCGAGGGCCGCTACGACCGCCCCGACGGCCCGGTCGCCCCGCTGCGCTGACCGCGCTGATCAAGAGTGTCGGTGCCGCCTCGTAGGCTTGCCCCATGGCACGGGCGAACGACGAGGCGGCGGCCCTCATCCAGGAACTGGCGGACCTGCTGTCCATCACGGGCGGCGACGCGTTCAAGATCAGGGCGTACGAGAAGGCGGCCCGGGCGGTCGCCGGCCACCCCGAGGACATCTCCACGCTGAGCCTGGCCGGGCTCAAGAAGATCCCCACCGTGGGCGAGGCGATCGCCAAGAAGCTCGCCGACTACAACGCCACCGGCACGATCCGGCAGGTGGAGGAGCTGCGCGCGCAGATCCCCGCCGGGGTCCGCGCGCTGACGGCGATCCCGACCCTCGGCCCCAAGAAGGCCCTGATCCTCTACCAGGAGCTCGGCGTCTCCTCGGTGGCGGAGCTGTCGGAGGCCGTGGAGCGGGGGCGGCTGCGCGGGCTGAAGGGCTTCGGGGCCAAGTCCGAGGACAACATCCGGCACGGCATCGAGCTGATGCGGCAGGCCGGGGAGCGGGTCCTGGTCGACGTGGCCGCCGAGCTGGCCGACGAGATCGTGGCGGCGCTGCGGGACGTCCCGGGCTGCCGGAAGATCACCCACGCGGGGTCGCTGCGCCGGATGCGCGAGACGATCGGCGACGTGGACGTGCTGGCCGCCTCCGACGACCCGCGCCCGCTGATGGAGGCGTTCACGGCGCTGCCCCTGGTGGGCGAGGTCATCGCGGGCGGTGACAAGAAGACCTCCGTCCGCACCACCACGGGCCTCCAGGTGGATCTGCGCGTGGTCCCGCCGGAGGCGTGGGGCGCCGCGCTCCAGTACTTCACCGGGTCCCAGGCCCACAACATCCGCACCCGCGAGATCGCGGTCCGCCAGGGCCTGAAGCTGTCGGAGTACGGCCTGTTCGACAACGACTCCGGCGAGCTGGTCGTCTCCGAGACCGAGGAGGAGGTCTACGAGCGCCTCGGCCTGCCCTGGATCCCGCCGACGCTCCGCGAGGACGGCGGCGAGATCGAGGCCGCCCGCGAGGACCGGCTGCCGCGCCTGGTCACCGCCGAGGACATCCGGGGCGACCTGCACACCCACACCGACCTGACCGACGGCACCGCCCCGCTGGAGCGGATGGTCGCGGCCGCCGCCGACCGCGGCCTGGAGTACTACGCGATCACCGACCACGCCCCGAACCTGGTCATGCAGCGCATGACCGACGAGAAGATCCTCGCCCAGCGCGAGCGGATCCGCGAGCTCCAGAAGGAGTATCCGGACCTGACGATCCTGCACGGCGCCGAGCTGAACATCGACCCCGACGGCGGCGTGGACTGGGACGCCGACTTCCTGGCGGGCTTCGACGTGCTGGTGGCGTCGGTCCACTCGCACTTCACCCAGGACCGGGCGGCGATGACCCGGCGGTTCGTCACCGCCTGCGAGAACCCGCACGTCCACGTGATCGGCCACCCCACGGCCCGCAGCATCGGCCGCCGCGCCCCGGTGGACGCCGACTGGGACGAGGTCTTCGCGGCCGCCGCCCGCACCGGCACCGCCATGGAGATCGACTGCTTCCCCGACCGCCTCGACCTGCCCGCCGACCTGATCCGCCGCGCCCTGCGGTACGGCGTGAAGTTCTCCATCGACACCGACGCCCACGCCGTGGCGCACTTCCGGAACCTCCGCTACGGCGTCGGCACCGCCCAGCGCGGCTGGCTCACCCCCGACGACGTGATCAACACCTGGCCCCTGGACCGCCTCCGCGCCTTCCTGGCCAAGAAGCCCTGACCCCGGCAGGGCTCAGGCGGGCTGGGGGGCCGGGGTGTCGGTCGGGGACGGGGTGGGGGCGGTCGCGGCCAGGGGGCCGCGGTCGCGCATCGACAGCAGCAGGCGCAGGGCGGCGATCCACATCAGGACCGAGCCGAGCATGTGCAGCACCACCAGCGGCGCGGGGACGTTGGTGAAGTACTGGATGTAGCCGACCAGGCCCTGGGCCATCTCCAGGGCGAACAGCTCCACGGCGCGGCGGCGGACCGGCGCCGGGGCCTTGGAGCGGTACGCCCAGGCCAGCGCCAGGACCGTCAGCGCGACGGTGATCCAGGCGAGGACGCTGTGGAAGCGGGTGACGTCCTCGATGTTGAAGCCCCAGCGCTGCACGCCCTTGCTGTCGTCGCCCGCGTGCGGGCCGGTGCCGGTGACGACCGTCCCGGCGACCATGACCGCGCCGGAGGCGGCCAGCAGGGCCCAGGTGAGGCGGCGCAGGCCCGCCGGGACCAGCGGGCGGGGGGCGTCGTCGCCCTCCCCCGCGCGGACCCACAGCGCCACGCAGAAGATCAGCAGGACCGGGGAGACCAGGAAGTGCAGGCCCACCGAGGCCGGGTGCAGCTTGGTGAGCACGACGATGCCGCCGATGACGGCCTGGGCGACCACGCTCATCGGCTGGGCGAAGGCCAGCCGCACCAGGTCCCGGCGGCGCGGGCGCAGGCGCAGCGCGGCGACGAACACCGCCAGGCCGACCGCCAGCACGGCGAAGGTGAGCATCCGGTTGCCGAACTCGATCGCCATGTTGATCGCCGGATGCTCGGGGCTGTGCGTGGGCACCAGGCTGTCGCCGGTGCACTTGGGCCAGGTCGGGCAGCCCAGGCCGGACTTGGTGACGCGGACCGCGCCACCGGTCGCGACGATCCCCGCGTTGCCGATCACACCCAGCAGCGCCAGCAGCCGGAACGACGCCGGGGTGGGGTGCCACACGGCGTCCCGTGCCCTGGTCAGCGGGTTGCGGGAGGTGGGTGCGCCGGAGACCGGCTCGGTTCGCGTTGCCACGGTCATCAATCGTATGGGCGGTCTCCGGCCGCCGTGACCCGGCCCCCGCGCAGGCGCGTCGCTCAGCCCCGGTAGGGGCGGTCCGGCGGCGGCTGCGAGAAGCCCGACAGGCCGGGCGGGGCCCAGGGCGGGGGGCTGGGGCGCTGCTGCGGAACGCGCAGGAACGTCTGCCGCGCCAGCGCCATCAGGCCCAGCAGCGCGTCACGGCGCTGGACGAACCAGTGCGGCTCGGCCACGCCGCGTTCGGCGCGCTTGTGCAGCAGCGCCAGCTCGGTCGCGGCCAGCTGGTAGTCGCCCATGGCGCGGGCGGCGGCGTGCCCGCCGACCAGCCGGGCCCAGCGGCGCGCCGCGCGGCGGGTGGGGATGGTGCGCAGCATCCGCACGTCCTGCGGCGTGACCAGGCCGGTGGAGGCGTACATCGGCAGGTACGCCTCGATGCGGTGGACGTTGTGGCGGCGCTCCACCCAGACCACGACCAGCAGCGCCAGCAGCAGGCAGAAGTCCAGCGCGTACACCACCAGCAGGCCGCCCGCGCCGAGGGTGGTGGAGCCGTTCCACAGGCCGTGCAGCACCATCGCGGCGGCCAGCCCCAGCAGCGGGGCGGCCCACTGGCCGCGCCGGTGGGTGGCGGCGTAGGCGACGCCGAGGCCGGTCATGGAGGTGAACAGCGGATGGCTGAGCGGGGCGATCAGGCCGCGCAGCACGAACACCGCCTGCAACTGCTGCGCCCCGCCCTCCTCGTAGGCCCGCATGTAGTAGGTGACGTTCTCCATCATCGCGAAGCCGAGGCCGACCAGCGCCGCGTAGATGAGCCCGTCGACGAACCCGTCGATCTCGTTGCGGCGGAACCACAGCAGCCCGAACAGCGCCGCGCCCTTGAGCGTCTCCTCGATCAGCGGCGCGCCGAAGGTGGCGCTGACGAAGTGCCCCTTGCCCTCCCCGAAGATGGGCACGGTGACGTACAGCATCCCGAGGGTGTTGAGGACCAGCGCGCCCAGCACCGCCACGCCCGCGCCCCACATGAACGACAGCAGCAGCGTGCGGGGCGGCTCGGGCTCCATCCGGTCCAGCGCCAGCACCAGCGCGACCAGCAGCGGGATCGGCAGGAACGCCAGCAGCAGCCCCACCCAGAAGCCCGAGCCGCCGTACAGCGCGTCGATGCCGAGGGCGACCACCGCGCACAGCGAGCAACCGAGGAGTCCGAGGACGAGGGCGATCGGAGGCCGGCCCGGGATGCGCCCCTCCAGCACCGCCTTGGGATCTACTGCCATGTCGCGAGCGTAACCGTCCGGGGGTGACCGCGCTCACACCGGTGCGGCCGCCCCGCGAGTTCCGGGACGGCCGCGACCGGCGAGAGGGGACGTCAGTACAGCAGCGGGTCCACCGCGACGGCGGTGAACAGCAGCGCCAGGTACACGTTGGACAGGTGGAAGAACCGCATCGGCCGCAGGTGGACACCGGTGAGCCCGGTGCGGACGGCGTGCAGCAGGCGGTGCCCCTCGGCCAGGAACACCGCGCCGAGCACCAGCGCGGAGACCCCGTAGACCGGGCCCATCCCGGCCACCGGCCACAGCGCCAGCGAGCAGGCGACGGTGGCGTAGGTGTAGACCAGCGACTCGACGATGACGCGCGTCTCGGAGGCGACCACCGGCAGCATCGGCACCTTGACCGCCGCGTAGTCCTCGCGGTACCGCATCGCCAGCGTCCAGGTGTGCGGCGGGGTCCACAGGAACACCACGCCGAACAGCACCAGCGGCGCCCAGTCCAGCCCGCCGGTGATCGCGGCCCAGCCGATCAGCACCGGCATGCACCCGGCGATGCCGCCCCACACGATGTTCTGCGAGGTGCGCCGCTTGAGCAGCAGCGAGTACACGAAGATGTAGAACAGGATCGCGAACAGCGACATCGCGGCCGACACGAGGTTGACCGCCAGGGCGAAGCCGACCGTGGACACCACCGCCAGGGTGATCCCGAACACCAGCGCGCGGGCCGGGGTGACCTGCGCGCGGGCCAGCGGGCGGCGCCGGGTGCGGCGCATCTTGGCGTCGATGTCGCGGTCGATGTAGCAGTTGATCGCGTTGGCCGCCCCGGCCGACATCCAGCCGAACGCGAACGTCAGCAGCACGGTGGACAGCGGGGGCACACCCCCCGCGGCCAGGAACATCACCGGGATGGTGGTGATCAGGAGCAGTTCGATCACGCGCGGCTTGGTCAGCGCCACATAGGCGCGCACGCTCGCGCCGATCGACCGGCTGGCCGCCGCCGGTTCGAGCGCGGCCACAGGCGCCCCCGGCACCTGGTCGTCGAGCTCGACCGCGAGCTTGTTACTGAGCACCGTCACAATCGGGTCCACGTCCAACTAGGCATGAGTAATCGCGATCACCTGGCGGTGCCCCCGCGATTCACCCGCACCGTCCTGCGGTGCGGGTTCGGCTTGCGAAACGACGAGCGGCCGTTGTTGTCAACCGCGCAATCACTGTAGTCCGCCCCCCGCCGGGGTCGAGCACCGGGGCACCGGACGCGCCGTTTCGGCCTGGTCACGGCCGGATCGGCGGGATCGCGCCGGATCCCGCCGGAGGGGTGGCCGCGTTCCCCCCGCGGGCTCACCCGCGCGAGGGGTTAGCCCCGCGGCGATCGGGCAGGGGTCCCTGTGCGCGTCGGCCGTACGCCGGCGTCGCGTCGACGCACGGCCGGTGCCGCGCCGACCTCGCGTCGGGGCCACCTCGGCGCCATCTCGGCGCCGCCTCGGCGTCGATGGCGGCGGCCGCCGGTCCGATAGGCTCGGAACGGGCACGGCACGATCTTCGCCGGGTCCCGGCGGGTACGGCCGTTCCGGGGGTGTTCGACGGTGACCGCCGTCCCGGCCGCGCGTGGTGGCCGGGGACGACGGGGAATCCGGACATCTCAGGGAAGACACCCGGCGTCGGCGGAGTTGCCACCAGTGGGGCCCGGCGACGGCCGGGGCAGACATTGCGATAGAGCGGTTCGAGAGGAGCCTGGCGTTCCGTGAGTGGGGACAACAGCACGTTTGAGTGGTCCGACCAGGACCGGCGGGCGGTGGACGTGGTCCGCGCCCTCGCCATGGACGCGGTCGAAGAGGCGGGCTCGGGCCACCCCGGCACCGCGATGAGCCTGGCTCCGGCGGCGTACCTGCTTTTCCAGCGGTTCCTGAAGCACGACCCGACCGACCCGAACTGGGCGGGCCGGGACCGTTTCGTCCTGTCCTGCGGTCACTCCAGCCTGACCCTGTACATCCAGCTCTACCTGTCGGGCTACCCGCTGTCGCTGGACGACCTGAAGTCGCTGCGCAAGTGGGACAGCCGCACGCCGGGGCACCCCGAGCACGGGCACACCGCGGGCGTGGAGACCACCACCGGCCCGCTCGGCCAGGGTCTGGCCAACGCGGTCGGCATGGCGATGGCGGCGCGCCGCGAGCGCGGCCTGTTCGACCCCGACGCCGCGCCGGGCGCCTCGCCGTTCGACCACACGGTCTGGGCGTTCGTGTCCGACGGCGACATCGAGGAGGGCATCAGCCACGAGGCCAGCGCGATCGCGGGCCACCAGCGGCTGGGCAACCTGGTCGTCCTGTACGACGACAACCACATCTCCATCGAGGACGACACGCAGATCGCCCTGTCGGAGGACGTGCGGGCCCGCTACGAGGCCTACGGCTGGGACGTCCACTCGGTGGACTGGACCGAGGGCGGCGAGTACGAGGAGAACGTCGCCGCGCTGGCCGCCGCGATGGAGGCCGCCCGCAACGAGACCTCGCGGCCGTCGTTCATCGCGCTGCGCACCATCATCGGCTGGCCCGCGCCCAACAAGAAGAACACCGGCAAGATCCACGGCTCGGCGCTGGGCGCCGACGAGGTCGCGGCCACCAAGCAGATCCTGGGGCTGGACCCGGCCGAGACGTTCCACGTGCCCGCCGAGGTGCTGGAGCACGCCCGCAAGGTCGTGGAGCGGGGCCGCGCCGCGCACGCCGAGTGGGACAAGGCCTTCCAGTCCTGGCGCGAGGCCAACGCCGACCGCGCCGCCGACTTCGACCGCATCGCCACGCGCACGCTGCCCGAGGGCTGGGCCAAGGCGCTGCCGGAGTTCGAGGCGGGCAAGGACCTGGCGACCCGCGCCGCGTCCGGGCAGGTCCTCAACGCCCTGGCCCCGGTGCTGCCGGAGCTGTGGGGCGGCTCGGCGGACCTGGCCGAGTCCAACAACACCACGATGAAGGGCGAGCCGTCCTTCGTCCCCGAGGAGTTCCAGACCAAGGAGTTCCCCGGCGGCCCCTACGGCCGGACGCTGCACTTCGGCATCCGCGAGCACGCCATGGGCGCGATCCTCAACGGCATCGCGCTGCACGGCGGCACCCGGCCCTACGGCGGCACGTTCCTGGTGTTCAGCGACTACATGCGCCCGGCGGTGCGGCTGGCGGCGCTGATGAGGCTGCCGGTCACCTACGTGTGGACGCACGACTCGATCGGCCTGGGCGAGGACGGCCCGACCCACCAGCCGGTCGAGCACCTGTGGGCGCTGCGCGCGATCCCGGGCCTGGACGTGGTCCGCCCGGCCGACGCCAACGAGACCGCCGTGGCGTGGCGGACCGTGCTGGAGCACACCGACCGCCCGGCGGGCCTGTGCCTGACCCGGCAGAAGGTGCCCACGTTCGAGCGCGGCAACGGCATCGCCGCGGCCGACGGCGTCGCCAAGGGCGGCTACGTGCTGGCCGACGCGTCCAACGGCCAGCCCGAGGTGATCATCATCGGGACCGGCAGCGAGGTGCAGATCGCCCTGGCGGCCCGCGAGGTCCTGGAGGCCGAGGGCACCCCCACCCGCGTGGTGTCGATGCCGTGCGTGGAGTGGTTCGAGGAGCAGGACGACGCCTACCGGCAGCAGGTCCTGCCGCCGTCGGTGAAGGCCCGCGTGTCGGTCGAGGCCGGCGTGGCGCTGGGCTGGCGGATCTACGTCGGCGACGCCGGCGAGTCGGTCGGCCTGGAGCACTTCGGTGCCTCGGCCGACTACAAGACGCTGTACCAGCAGTTCGGCCTGACCGCCGAGCGCGTGGTCGCGGCGGCCAAGTCCAGCCTGATCAAGGCGGGTGTGGCGGGCGCCGGTCGTGGTACCACCACCGGCAACTGACCGGTGACCGACCCGACATCCGCCGAGGAGGAGGAAGCGATGAGCGAGACGTTGAAGAGGCTCTCGGACGAGGGCGTGTCGATCTGGCTGGACGACATCAGCCGGGAACGGCTGCGCTCGGGCAACCTGGAGAAGCTGGTCAAGGAGAGGAACGTGGTGGGGGTCACCTCCAACCCCACGATCTTCGAGAAGGCGCTGGGCCAGGGCGACGCCTACGACGAGCAGGTGCGTGACCTGGCGGTCCGCGGCGTCGACGTCGAGGAGGCGGTCCGCGCGATCACCACCTACGACATCCGCTGGGGCTGCGACGTGCTGCGCCCGGTGTACGACCGCACCGAGGGCCTGGACGGCCGCGTGTCGATCGAGGTCGACCCGCGGCTGGCCCACGACGAGATCAAGACCGTCGCCGAGGCGCGGGCGCTGTGGTGGATGGTGGACCGGCCCAACCTGTTCATCAAGATCCCGGCGACCGAGCGGGGCCTGCCCGCGATCACCAACGCGCTGGCCGAGGGCATCAGCGTGAACGTGACGCTGATCTTCTCGCTGGAGCGCTACGGCAAGGTGATCGACGCGTTCTTCACCGGTCTGGAGAGGGCCAGGGAGAACGGCCTGGACATCTCCAAGATCGCGTCGGTGGCGTCGTTCTTCGTGTCCCGCGTGGACACCGAGATCGACAAGCGCCTCGACAAGATCGGTTCGGAGGAGGCCAGGGAGCTGCGGTCCAAGGCGGGCGTCGCCAACGCCCGGCTGGCCTACGCGCTGTACGAGGAGAAGTTCGCCTCCGACCGCTGGAAGGCGCTCAAGGCCGCCAACGCGCGCCCGCAGCGCCCGCTGTGGGCGTCCACCGGCGTGAAGGACCCGGACCTGCCGGCCACCCTGTACGTGGACGAGCTGGTCGCCCCCGGCACCGTCAACACCATGCCCGAGGCGACCCTGGACGCCGAGGCCGAGAAGGGCGAGGTGCGCGGCGACACGGTCACGGGCGCCTACGACGAGGCCCGCGCGCACATGCGGGCGCTCAAGGACGTCGGCGTGGACTACGACGACGTGGTGCGGGTGCTGGAGGAGGAGGGCGTCGAGAAGTTCGAGACGTCCTGGAACTCCCTGCTCGGCACGCTGGCCGACGAGCTGAAGGCCAAGGCGGGCGGTCAGGGGTCCACCGCGTGACATCGGTGGTGACCGCCGGGGGGACATCGGTCACCATTCGCGGCGTCGTCGTCGACGAGAGCGAGGCGGTCCTGAACCGCCTCGTCTCCGACGGCGTGCCGCGTTCCCTGGCGAGCGGGAACGCCAAGCTGTGGGGCCCGGACGCCGCGCCGGAGGCGGCGCGGCGGCTGGGCTGGCTGCGGCTGCCGGAGTCGTCCCGCCCCCTGGTGGGGCGGCTGGCCGAGCTGACCGGCCGGGCCCGGGGGGCGGGCCTGGACCGGGTCGTGCTGGCCGGGACCGACGGCTCGACGGTGGCCGCCGAGGCCGTGGCGCGGAGTGCCGGTGCTCCGCTGACGGTGCTGGACACCACCGACCCGCACCGGGTGGCGGCGGTACTGGCCGACCACCCGGACCGGACGCTGGTGGTGCTGTCGGTCAAGGAGGAGACGGTCGGGACCGACGCGCTGCGCCGGGTCTTCGAGGAGACCTTCCGCGCGGCGGGCGTGCCCGACCGAGAGCTGGCGCGGCGCTTCGTCGTGCTCGCCGACCTGGGAACGCCGGCGGCCGACCTCGCCGAGAAGGCCGGGTACCCGGTGGTGCCCGGCGCGCCGGACGTCGGCGGGCGGTTCGCGGCGCTCAGCGCGTTCGGGCTGGCCCCGGCCGCGCTGGCGGGAGCGGATGTGACGCTGCTGCTGGACGCGGCGGCGGCGCTGCTCCCGACGCTCCAGCAGCCCTACGACAACCCGGCGCTGGCCCTGGGCGCGGCGCTGGGCGCCTCGGCCCTGGGAGGCCGCGACAAGCTGGTGCTGGCCGACCAGGGCTCGGGGCTGCCGGGCCTGGCCGACTGGGTGGAGCAGGTGGTCGCCGAGTCCACCGGCAAGGACGGCAAGGGCATCCTGCCGGTGATCGTGGAGGGGGTGGCCGCGCCCGGGTTCGCGCTGACCGGCGACATGCGGCGGGTCATCCTGGGCAGCCGTCCCGACGAGCCCGGCCCGGCGCGCGAGGCCGGGGTGAGCGTGGCGGGGCCGCTGGGCGCGCAGTTCCTGCTGTGGCAGTACGCGGTCGCGGTCGCCGGGCGGGTGCTGGGGGTCAACCCGTTCGACCAGCCCGAGGTGCGCGAGAGCGAGGACAACACCGCCGCGCTGCTGCGGTCGGCCGAGGGCGAGGCGCCCACGGTCATCCACGGCGCGCCCGCCGTGGTCGACGACGCGGTGGAGGTGCACGGCCCCGCGGAGCTGTTCCGGGGCGTCCAGAGCCTGTCGGACGCGATGGACCGGCTGGTCGAGCGCGTGCCCGAGCACGGCTACCTGGCCGTCATGGCCTACCTGGACCCGGTCGGGGACGCGGGCGCGGCGGAGGCGCGGGCGCTGCTGGCGGCCCGCGCCGCGCGGCTGCGCAGGCAGCCGCCGCCGGTCACCTTCGGGTGGGGGCCGCGCCTGCTGCACACGACCGGGCAGTACCACAAGGGAGGCCGCCAGAACGGGGCGTTCCTGCAGATCACCGGTGAGACGACGACCGACCTGCCGGTGCCGGGCCGCCCCTACACGCTGGGGCAGCTCCAGCTCGCGCAGGCGTTCGGCGACCTGCGGGCGCTGCGGGCGCGGGGCCGCCCGGCGGTGCGGCTGCACCTGCGCGACCGGGCCGCGGGCGTCGAGCAGCTGCGTTCGGCGCTCACCTGATCCGGACCTTCGGGCCGCCGTGGTCGGACGACCGCGGCGGCCCCACCATGTCCGGGGTCAGGTCCGGGGTCAGGTCCGGAGATATGTCCGCAGCCGTAACGAAACATCACTTGTTCACAAATTCCGCCCCGAAGATCGGGGAGATGGTCGCGAATGCCGGTTGTCTCCTGAAACGATAGGGGCGGGAGGAGACGGTGTCCGGATTCGACGTACTGACGCGCGGTGAGGTGCTGCACGCCGCGCTCCAGGCGCGTGACTACCTGGTGGACTGTGGCGTGCCGGCCGCGCTGGCGGCCAAGGACCCCCGCCTGTGGGGGCGGCGCTCGGTCGACCACAGCCGCCTGGGCTGGCTCGACCTGCCCACGGCGTCGCGCGGGCTGCTGGACCAGATCGACGGGCTGGTCGCCGAGGCCCGCTACTCCGGACTGGACCACATCGTGCTGATCGGGGTGGGCGCCGAGACCTACGCCGCCCAGGCCGTCATGGAGGCCCACGCCGCGCACGCCCCCGCCCTGACCGGCGGATCCCCGGGCGGCTCCCTGGGCGGGTCACCGGGCGGCCCGCCGGGCGGCGCGGCCTCCGGCGGCGCGCTGACCGTGCTGGACGGCGGCGACACCGCCGCGCTGGCGACGGCGCTGGAACGCCTGGACCGCACGCTGGTGGTGCTGTCCAGCAAGGCCGGGGTGTCGCTGGAGGGCGACGCCTACCGGCGCGTGTTCGCCGCCGCGTTCCGCGACCACGGCCTGTCGGACCGCGAGATCGCGGGCCGGTTCCTGGTCATCACCGACCACGGCAGCCCGCTGCACGACTTCGCCCGCCAGTGCGGCTACCGCATCGGGCTCACCGACCCCTACCTGCCCGGCCACTTCGGGGCGCTGTCGGCCTACGGGCTGGTCCCGGCGGTGCTGGCCGGGGCCGACGCGCACCGCCTGCTGGACGAGGCCGCCGCGCTGGCGCCCGCGCTGGCGGGCAACGACGACAACCCCGGCCTGCTGCTGGGCGCGATCCTGGGCGGCTCGGCCCAGCAGGGCGAGGGCGGGCTGGCCCGCGACAAGGTGGTGCTGCGCGAGCCAGGCGGGTCGGGCGCGCTGACGGCGTGGATCGCGCAGCTGCTGGCGGTCGGCACCGGCAAGCGCGGCCGGGGCGTGCTGGCGTTCGAGCCGCCGGGCGTCCCCCGCGACTGCCCCGACGCGCACGGCATCGCCCTCAACCCGCGCGCGGCGACCTCCGAGGACGCCGACACCTCGGTGTGGGCGCCGCTGGGCGCGCAGTTCCTGCTGTGGGAGTACGCGACGGCGGTGGCCGGGTGGCTGCTGGGCGTCAACCCGTTCGAGCCGGGCGGCACCTCGGTGCAGGAGGCCGAGGACGACGCGGCGGCGCTGCTGCGCGCCGCCGCCGGGGGCCGGCTGCCCGGCGGCGACCCGGTGCTGGTGGACGGCGACATCGAGATCCACACCGCGCTGCCGTTCCGCACCGACATCGGGCTGGAGGCGGTGGTGGCGGCGCTGCTGGACCGCGTGCCGGGCACCGGCTACCTGTCGGTGGAGACCTACCTGTCCGGGGAGTTCTCCGGCCGTTACCTGGCGCCCGCGCTGGCGCGCGGCGCGCTGCGTCCGGTGGGCTACGGGCACGGCCCCGGCCACCTGCACGCGACCGGTCCGGTCCACAAGGACGGGCCGGGCACCGGCGCGTTCCTGATCGTGACCGGGGACCCCGCGCCGGGCGACGCGCTCGCCGACCTGCCGGTGCCGGGCCGCTCCTACGGGCTGGGCCGGCTGCGGACCGCGCGCGGGCTGGCCGAGGAGCGGGCGCTGCGCCGCCGCGGCCTGCCGGTGGTGCGGCTGCACCTGCGCGACCCCGCCGCGGGCGTGGAGCGGCTGGCCGAGGCGGTGCGCGCCGTCACCGCGACCGACCCCTCGGGGGCCGCGGGCCCGGAGGACACGGGTAAGGCGTACGGGTAAGGCGTAGTGATCCGGTAGTGACGAGCTTCACCGCGGTCGTCTCGGGACCGACGACCATCACCGCGCGCGGCGCGGTCCGCCAGGCCGCCGAACGGGTGCTGGGCCGGCTGTGGATCGACGAGGTCCCGGTCCGGCTGGCCTCGGAGGACCCCGGGCTGTGGCCGTCGACCGCCGCCGCTGCCGCCGACGCCGCCGGGCGGTCCTGGTGCTGGCCGGGCCAGCCGGGCCCGGCGCGGCTGCTGCTGGACCGCGTCGCCGCGCTGCGCGCCG